>NZ_JASHFI010000013.1:0-66079 GCF_047460875.1 Streptococcus infantis
GAAGGAACCAAGAAATGCCTTGGTTAAACAATACCAGACCTTGCTTTCATATGACGATGTTGAGCTTGAATTTGACGATGAGGCTCTCCAAGAGATTGCTAACAAAGCTATTGAACGTAAGACTGGTGCCCGCGGACTTCGCTCAATCATCGAAGAAACCATGCTAGATGTTATGTTTGAAGTTCCAAGTCAAGAAAATGTGAAAACTGTTCGTATCACAAAAGAAGCAGTTGATGGAACAGCTAAGCCAATCCTAGAGACAGCCTAGAGGTGACTATGGAAATCAATACACACAATGCTGAGATTTTACTGAGTGCTGCCAATAAGTCCCACTATCCGCAGGATGAACTTCCTGAAATTGCTCTTGCAGGTCGCTCAAATGTTGGAAAATCGAGCTTTATCAATACCATGCTCAATCGAAAAAATCTAGCTCGTACCTCTGGAAAACCAGGAAAAACACAACTACTAAATTTCTTTAATATTGATGATAAGATGCGTTTTGTAGATGTGCCTGGTTACGGTTATGCCCGTGTGTCCAAAAAGGAACGCGAAAAATGGGGACGCATGATTGAGGAGTACTTAACCACTCGAGAAAATCTTCGAGCAGTGGTTAGTCTCGTTGACCTTCGCCATGATCCGTCAGCAGATGATGTACAGATGTACGAATTTCTTAAATATTATGAGATTCCTGTCATCATTGTGGCGACCAAGGCAGACAAGATTCCGCGCGGTAAATGGAACAAGCACGAATCAGCTATTAAAAAGAAATTAAACTTTGATCCAAGTGATGACTTTATCCTCTTTTCATCCGTAACAAAAGCAGGAATGGACCAGGCTTGGGATGCTATTTTAGAAAAATTGTGAGGAATACATATGGCAAAAACAATTCATACAGATAAAGCTCCAAAGGCAATCGGACCTTACGTTCAAGGAAAAATCGTTGGCAACCTTTTGTTTGCTAGCGGTCAAGTTCCTTTATCTCCTGAAACTGGAGAAATCGTAGGAGAAACGATTCAAGAACAGACTGAACAAGTTTTGAAAAACATTGGAGCTATTTTGGCAGAAGCAGGTACAGATTTTGACCATGTTGTTAAAACGACTTGTTTCTTGAGCGATATGAACGACTTTGTACCTTTTAATGAGGTATACCAAACAGCCTTTAACAAGGAATTTCCAGCTCGTTCAGCTGTAGAAGTAGCTCGTCTTCCTCGCGATGTAAAAGTCGAAATTGAAGTCATCGCTGAGATTGGATAAGCGAGTTGAAGTTTGGTTCTTCCAAACTTCTTTTGATATAAGGAGACTATGATGACAATGAAACAACTTCACCTGGTGATTGTAACAGGGATGAGTGGTGCAGGGAAAACTGTAGCCATTCAATCCTTTGAAGATTTAGGCTACTTTACCATTGATAATATGCCACCAGCTCTATTGCCAAAGTTTTTGCAGTTGGTAGAGACCAAGGATGATGACCACAAGTTAGCCCTAGTGGTGGATATGCGAAGCCGCTCTTTCTTCTCAGAGATTCAGGCTGTCTTGGATGAATTGGAAAACCAAGATGATTTGGACTTCAAGATTCTCTTTTTGGATGCTGCTGATAAGGAATTGGTGGCACGCTATAAGGAAACTAGAAGAAGTCACCCTCTGGCAGCAGATGGTCGTATCTTGGACGGGATCAAGTTGGAACGCGAACTCTTGGCTCCCTTAAAAAACATGAGTCAAAATGTAGTAGACACAACAGAGTTAACTCCCCGTGAACTTCGTAAGACGATTGCAGAGCAATTTTCAGATCAAGAACAGGCTCAGTCCTTCCGTATTGAGGTTATGTCTTTCGGGTTTAAATACGGCATTCCAATTGATGCTGACTTAGTGTTTGATGTCCGCTTTTTGCCAAATCCCTACTACCAACCAGAACTTCGTAATCAAACAGGTGAAGACCAGGCCGTTTACGACTATGTCATGAAACATGAGGAATCTGAAGATTTCTACCGTCATTTGTTAGCCTTGGTTGAACCAATTCTACCAGGCTATAAAAAAGAAGGAAAATCAGTCTTAACTATTGCGATTGGTTGTACTGGTGGACAACACCGAAGTGTTGCATTTGCCAAACGCTTAGCCAATGATTTGTCTAAGAATTGGTCTGTAAATGAAAGTCATCGTGATAAAGACCGAAGAAAGGAAACGGTAAACCGTTCATGAGAAAACCAAAAATTACGGTGATTGGTGGGGGAACTGGAATCCCCGTTATCTTAAAAAGTTTAAGGGAAAAGGATGTCGAGATCGCAGCGATTGTAACTGTTGCTGATGATGGAGGTTCTTCAGGTGAACTTCGTAAAAACATTCAACAGTTAACACCACCAGGTGATTTGCGTAATGTCCTTGTAGCCATGTCAGATATGCCAAAATTCTATGAAAAGGTCTTTCAATACCGTTTTTCAGAGGATGCAGGTGCTTTTGCTGGTCATCCATTAGGAAACATTATCATAGCTGGATTATCTGAAATGCAGGGTTCGACCTATAATGCCATGCAATTGCTGAGTAAATTCTTCCATACTACAGGGAAGATTTTCCCATCAAGTGACCATCCTTTGACACTCCATGCTGTCTTTAAAGATGGGACAGAGGTAGCTGGCGAGAGTCACATTGCTGATCATCCAGGCATGATTGATCATGTTTACGTCACTAATACGCTTGATGATGAGAAACCTGAAGCTAGCCGCCGGGTGGTTAACACTATTCTCGAAAGTGATATGATTGTCTTGGGACCAGGTTCACTCTTTACTTCGATTTTGCCTAATATTGTTATTGAAGAAATTGGTCAGGCGCTTCTGGAAACCAAGGCTGAAATTGCCTATGTCTGCAATATCATGACCCAGCGTGGAGAGACCGAGCATTTCACAGATAGTGATCACGTAGAAGTCTTGCATCGTCATTTGGGTAGACCATTTATTGATACAGTACTCGTCAATATCGAGAAGGTTCCGAGGGATTATATGGATACCAACCGATTTGATGAGTATTTAGTACAGGTTGAACATGATTTTGAAGGTTTGTGTAAGCAAGTCCCACGTGTCATTTCATCTAACTTCCTACGTTTGGAAAATGGCGGAGCCTTTCACGATGGTGATTTAATCGTAGATGAGCTCATGCGCATTATACAGGTGAGAAAATGAGCTTCACAGTTGCAGTAAAAGAAGAAATTTTGGGTCAGCACCATCTGAGTCGCCACGAACTATCTGCCATTATTAAGATGTCTGGTAGTATTGGTTTATCGACTTCTGGCTTAACCCTGTCAGTTGTGACAGAAAATGCCAAGTTAGCCCGTCATCTCTATGAGTCTTTTTTGCACTTCTATGAGATTAAATCAGAAATTCGTCACCATCAGAGAAGTAATCTACGGAAAAATCGCGTCTATACTGTATTTACTGATGAGCGAGTCCAAGAACTTTTAGCGGATTTACGTTTGGCTGATTCTTTCTTCGGCCTGGAGACAGGGATTGATCCGGATATTTTAGGAGATGAAGAAGCAGGACGTGCCTATCTATGTGGCGCCTTCTTAGCGAATGGCAGCATTCGTGATCCCGAGTCAGGCAAGTATCAGCTGGAAATTAGTTCAGTTTATCTAGATCATGCCCAAGGGATTGCTTCGCTCTTGCAGCAGTTTTTGTTAGATGCCAAGGTGATTGAACGAAAAAAAGGTGCAGTGACCTATCTCCAGCGAGCAGAAGATATTATGGATTTCCTGATTTTGGTGGGAGCCATGCAGGCGCGAGATACTTTTGAAGGTGTCAAGATTCTCCGAGAAACTCGTAATGATCTCAATCGTGCCAATAATGCAGAGACGGCTAATATTGCTCGTACGGTTTCAGCGAGTATGAAAACCATTAACAATATCAGTAAAATCAAAGATAGAATTGGCTTGGATAATCTTCCAGCAGACTTGCAGGAAGTTGCCCGTCTGCGTATTCAGCATCCAGACTATTCTATCCAGAAGCTGGCAGATAGTCTGACAAATCCACTCACCAAAAGTGGTGTCAATCATCGACTGAGAAAGATTAACAAAATCGCAGAGGAATTGTAAAAACCACGAATCGTATAATTCGTGGTTCTTTTCTTATAGACTTGTAGAGTGTTTTGGTTGTACTTTTTGTTCGGGGTCGATATAGTTGATAGCATTATTAACAGCAGTTGGTGCTTCACCTAGACCGGTCGCAATCAAGTCAATCTTACCTTCGTAGTAGCAACAGTCACCGATAGCGTAAATTCCAGCTTGGCTAGACTCCTGCTTGCTATTGACGATAATCTTGTGACGGTTAAGGTCAAGTCCCCATTTTTTAAGATTACCGACAGAAGATTTAAAGCCATAGTTGACAAAGAGGTGGTCCAATTCAATGGTTTCGGTTTCATCGGATTTGACTTTTGTAATTTCAAGCTTGTCTAAAGTTTTTCCATCTCCAAGAAGTTGACTCGGAACAAATGGTGTTTTGATAGTTACAGAAGACTCTTGCAAGGCTTGTACGCTATGCTCAAGTGCACGGAAGTTATCGCGACGGTGCACAAGTGTAGTTGAAGCAATCTTTTCAAAAGCTAAAGCCCAGTCAACGGCTGAGTCACCACCACCCAGAATGGTTACCTTCTTACCAGCATATTGTTGAATATTAGAAACGTGGTAGTGGATATTATCATAGCCTTCAACACCTTCTAATTCGAGTGGACGTGGTTTGAAAGCACCTCCTCCCATAGCGATAATGACCGTTTTAGTCAGGTGACTTCCTTTATTGGTAGTAATAGTAAAATAGTCCTCGTTTTTTACTATATCTAGGACAGTTTCATTGAGGTGAATAGGTGTCTCAAACCCTTCAAGTTGTTCCAAAAGGCGGTTAGTCAATTCTTCCCCTGTGAGGTTTGGAAAACCTGGAACATCGAGAATTTGTTTTTCAGGATATAGGATGGCAGGTTGACCACCTAGTTGAGGAAGAGAATCGATGATTTGTACTTTGGCTTGACGAAGGTGAGCATAAAAGGCTGCGAAAAGACCGACAGGTCCACCTCCTACAATGGTAATATCATATAGTTCAGACATGGTTTCTCCTTAATTCATTTCTATCATTTTATTCTATCATATTTTCTACCAATTTAAAATGAAGTAGGGGGAAGAAAATTTTCATATAAAATGATATAATGAAGAGTAGCTTTTTTATGGAGAGGAGGCCTAGAATGAATTTTCAGCAATTATCTAATCTTCAATACTGGTCTAGTTTGTTTTCCAGTCCTTGGAGTATTCTGATAAATGTGATTGATATTCTTATCGTTGCCTATATCTTATACCAATTTACAAAATCAATTGCAGGAACCAAGATTATGATCCTGGTTCGAGGGGTTTTAGTCTTTATCTTAGCTCAGATAGTAGCAAATACTCTGGGCTTGACGACTATTTCTTGGTTGATCAATCAATTGATTACTTACGGTGTTATCGCAGCGGTTGTTATTTTCTCTCCAGAAATTCGGACAGGTTTAGAGCGATTAGGACGTGCGACTGATTTCTTTTCAAGTACACCAATGAGTTCAGAAGAACAGATGATTCAGGCCTTTGTTAAAGCAGTTGAATATATGAGCCCGCGAAAAATTGGAGCACTTGTATCAGTTCAGCGTGTCAGAACCTTGCAGGAATATATTTCCACGGGGATTCCTTTAGATGCTAAGATTTCTGCAGAACTCTTAATCAATATCTTCATTCCAAACACACCTTTACATGATGGTGCAGTCATTATAAAAGGTGATCGAATAGCTGTAACATCTGCTTATCTTCCACTTACTGAAGACACTGGTATTTCTAAGGAGTTTGGAACGCGACACCGTGCAGCCATTGGTTTATCTGAGGTTTCTGATGCTCTCACTTTTGTGGTATCAGAGGAAACTGGAGGTATTTCCATTACCTATAATGGTGTCTTTAAGCATGATTTAACGATGGAAGAATTTGAGGAAGAGCTACGTCGTATACTGATTCCGGAAAATTCACAAGAGCCAAGCTTAACAGAGCGTATATTAGGAGGCTGGAAGAATGAAAAAAAATAGTTTATATATCATCTCCTCACTCCTCTTTGCTTGCGTTTTATTTATTTACGCTACCTCTATAAATTATCAAAATAATAATAATGCAAGACCGGCTCGAACAGAAACCTATACCAATACAGTCGTAAATGTACCGATTGACATTCAGTATGATAGTGAGCAGTATTTTATTAGCGGTTTTAGTTCAGAAGTAACAGTATTTTTGACTGGATCCAATCGAGTAACCTTGGCTAGTGAGATGCAAGAAAGCACTCGTAAATTTAAGGTTACTGCAGATTTAACACAGGCGACAGAAGGAACCGTTGAAGTTCCCTTGACCATTGAGAATCTACCAAGTGGTTTAACAGCCCTAGCAACACCGCAGAAAATAACCGTTAAAATTGGGAAGAAAGCAACACGGGATAATTTACCAGTCACTCCACAGATTGACTCTGGTAAGGTTGATGAACGGATTCTTATTGATAGTGTGACAGTTTCAGATCAACGGGTTTCAGTTACCAGTGATGCTGACACCCTGTCTAAGATTGATAAGATTGTGGCTGTTTTACCAACGAGTGAGCAAATTTCAGGGAATTACTCTGGTTCGGTGCCTCTTCAAGCAGTTGATAAAAATGGAACAGTTCTACCAACGGTGATTACACCGTATGAAACAACCATGAAGATAACAACGAAACAAGCTCGATCAGCAAGTAGTTCTAGCTCAGCAACGACAAGCTCATCTTTGGGCAGTTCGTCTTCAACTAGTTCTGAAACCAAGTCAGACTCTTCAAAAAAAGACTAATAAAACACAATAGAAAAGGATAAAAAATGGGTAAATATTTTGGAACGGACGGAGTCCGTGGAGAAGCAAACGTAGAATTAACGCCAGAATTGGCTTTTAAACTTGGTCGTTTCGGAGGTTATGTCCTCAGTCAACATACGACTGAAGCGCCGAAAGTTTTTGTAGGACGCGACACACGTATTTCAGGTCAAATGCTAGAAGCGGCTTTGATTGCTGGTCTCCTTTCAGTCGGAATTCACGTTTATAAGCTTGGAGTTCTTGCAACACCAGCAGTAGCATACTTGGTTAAAACTGAGGGAGCAAGTGCAGGTGTCATGATTTCAGCTAGTCATAACCCAGCCCTTGATAACGGAATTAAATTCTTTGGTGGTGACGGCTTTAAACTAGACGATGACAAAGAAGCAGAAATCGAAGCCTTGCTTGATTCAAGTGAAGATACTCTTCCACGTCCAAGCGCTGAAGGTTTAGGTACTGTTGTTGATTATCCAGAAGGCTTGCGCAAGTACGAAGCCTACCTTGTTTCAACTGGAACTCCTCTTGAAGGGATGAAGGTGGCCTTGGATACTGCCAACGGTGCAGCTGCAACAAGTGCTCGTCAAATTTTTGCAGACCTAGGTGCTCAATTAACAGTTATCGGTGAAACACCAGATGGCCTTAATATCAACTTGAACGTTGGTTCAACTCATCCAGAAGCTTTGCAAGAACTTGTAAAAGAAAGTCAATCTGCCATTGGCTTAGCCTTCGATGGGGATAGTGACCGTTTAATTGCTGTTGATGAAAATGGCGACATCGTCGATGGTGACAAGATTATGTACATTATTGGTAAATACCTTTCTGAAAAAGGTCAGTTGGCCCAAAACACTATTGTGACAACAGTTATGTCCAACCTTGGTTTCCATAAGGCCTTGGATCGTGAAGGAATCAATAAAGCAGTTACTGCTGTTGGAGACCGCTATGTCGTTGAAGAAATGAGAAAATCTGGCTACAATCTCGGTGGTGAGCAGTCAGGTCACGTTATCTTGATGGACTACAATACAACAGGTGATGGTCAGCTTTCAGCAGTTCAATTGACGAAGATCATGCAAGAAACAGGTAAGAGTTTGTCTCAATTGGCCTCAGAAGTGACCATTTACCCACAAAAATTGGTCAATATCCGTGTGGAAAATGCCATGAAAGAAAAAGCTATGGAAGTTCCAGCTATCAAGGCTATTATTGATAAGATGGAAGAAGAGATGGCAGGTAACGGACGCATCCTCGTTCGCCCAAGTGGAACGGAGCCACTCTTGCGTGTCATGGCTGAAGCCCCAACCACTGAGGAAGTAGACTACTATGTAGACACTATTGCTGAAGTTGTTAAAACTGAGATTGGTATTTAGTAAATCTAGCAGAAAATAAAAAAATATGGTACAATGGCAACTATATTGTACCAATGGAGATGAAAATGAATTTAAAACGTGAACAAGAATTTGTCAGCCAGTATCACTTTGATGCGCGTAACTTTGAATGGGAAAATGAAAATGGAGCACCTGAAACTAAGGTTGATGTAAACTTCCAGTTGCTTCAGCATGATCAAGATAATCAAGTTACTTCTTTGGTAGTTGTTTTGAGCTTTATGATTGTCTTTGATAGATTTGTCATTAGTGGAACGATTTCTCAAGTCAATCATGTTGAAGGTCGTATTGTCGACCAACCAAGTGATTTCAACCAAGAAGAAGTTGAGACACTAGCTCGCCCATGTTTGGATATGCTTAATCGTTTGACTTACGAAGTAACAGAAATTGCCCTTGATTTACCGGGAATTAATTTGGAGTTTTAAGAAATGAAATTAGCGGTCATAACAGACTCGTCTGCTTTTCTACAAGCGGAAACCTTGCGGAAAGAAGATTTATTTGTGCTAGACATTCCTGTGAATATCGATGGACAGGAGTATGTTGAAGGTGTAAATCTAACCGCTCAAGAATTTTATGAAAAAATGGCTTCAGCAAGCGAATTGCCAAAAACGAGCCAACCAAGTATTGCCAAGTTAGATGAAATTTTATCATCATTAAAAGCTAAAGGCTACACACATGCCTTGGGTCTTTTCCTATCTTCTGGAATTTCAGGGTTTTACCAAAATATCCAATACATGAAGGATGAGTTTGAAGGTTTGACCATTGCTTTTCCAGATACTCGAATTACAAGTGCTCCTTTAGGCTATATGGCTGAGAGTGTCTTTAAATGGGCAGAACAGGGAGATGGTTTCGAGTCTATCTTAGATAAAGTAACTGAACAGATAGAAAATACCTCAGCCTTTATTATGGTGGATGATCTTGACCATCTAGTTAAGGGGGGACGTCTTTCAAATGGTGCGGCCATTTTAGGGAATCTCCTTAGTATCAAGCCAATCCTATATTTCAATGACCAGGGTGTGATAGAAGTATATGAAAAGGTTCGTACAGAGAAAAAGGCTGCCAAACGCTTGGTTGAAATTGTTAAAGAAGCAACAGCTAATGGGAATTACCAGATTACTGTCATTCACGGGAATGCTCCTCAAAAAGCAACAGATTTGCGCCAGCTTTTAATCGATGGTGGAGTAGCTACGGATGTTTCAATTGCAACCTTCGGTAGTGTTATTGGGACTCACCTGGGAGAAGGAAGTATTGCTCTGGGCTATACACCAATAATCTAGACTATTTTTCATGGACAGCTAAGGTCCTTTGTATCTTAAACAGGAGTTGAGATTGAGATGAGTATTCGAGTAATTATTGCTGGTTTTAAGGGGAAAATGGGCCAAGCTGCTTGTCAGATGGTTTTGTCAGATTCTGAGTTAGAACTAGTAGCAGTTGTAGATCCTTTCGAGTCTGAGACCCAATGGCAGGGAGTTCCGATTTTTAATGATAAGGCTGCCTTAGTAGGCTTTGATGCAGATGTTTGGGTGGACTTTACGACACCAGCAGTTGCCTACGAAAATACACGTTTTGCTCTTGAAAATGGCTTTGCTCCAGTGGTTGGTACAACAGGCTTTACTAGTCAAGAAATTGCAGAGCTAAAAGAATTTTCTCGTTCTAAAAACTTGGGTGGCTTGATTGCTCCTAACTTTGCTTTGGGTGCTGTCTTGCTCATGCAATTCGCGGCACAAGCAGCAAAGTATTTCCCAAATGTGGAGATTATCGAGCTTCACCATGACAAGAAAAAAGATGCTCCGAGCGGAACAGCTATCAAAACAGCCGAGTTGATGGCAGAGGTACGAGAATCAATTCAACAAGGTGCCAGTGATGAGGAAGAACTCATACCCGGTGCGCGTGGTGCGGACTTTGATGGTATGAGAATTCACTCAGTTCGCTTGCCAGGTCTTGTGGCCCATCAGGAAGTTATTTTTGGAAATCAGGGAGAAGGATTGACCCTGCGTCATGACTCCTATGATCGTAGCTCCTTCATGACAGGAGTGAATTTGGGAATCAAAGAAGTTGTCAAGCGTCATGAGCTTGTCTATGGATTAGAACACTTATTATGAGATTAACACAAATGCCTTCTGAATTTCAGAAGGCTTTACCAGTATTAGAAAAAATTAAAGAAGCAGGCTATGAAGCCTATTTTGTTGGAGGCTCTGTTAGGGATGCTCTACTAAATCGTCCCATCCATGATGTGGATATCGCGACTTCTTCTTATCCAGAAGAAACAAAACAGATTTTTCCACGCACAGCTGATATCGGAATTGAACATGGAACCGTTTTGGTTTTAGACGGAGATGAAGAGTACGAAGTGACCACTTTTCGAACAGAAGATGTCTATGTAGACTACCGTAGACCAAGTTCAGTTTCTTTTGTTCGGTCGCTAGAAGAGGACCTCAAACGACGTGATTTCACAGTTAATGCCTTTGCCTTAGATGAGACAGGGGAAATCATTGATTTGTTTGATGGTTTGAGAGATCTAGAAAATCAAGTTTTACGAGCAGTTGGTGTATCTAGTGAGCGTTTCAACGAAGATGCCCTACGCATCATGCGTGGTTTTCGTTTTCAAGCCAGTCTAGGATTTGAGCTTGAATCAGAAACCTTTGAAGCGATGAAGACCTTAACGCCACTCTTAGAGAAAATTTCTGTGGAACGTACTTTTGTAGAATTTGATAAACTTCTACTAGCCCCTCATTGGAGAGTAGGCTTATCTTCTATGATTGCAAGTAAAGCTTATGATTATCTTCCAGATATGGCAGATAGTCAGGGCAAGCTCCAGTCTTTATTTGACTTAAAAGATAACTTCACCTTTGAATCTTCTGAACAAGCCTGGGCAGCACTTTTATGGGTTTTAGAAGTGGAAGATGCTCAACAATTTTTGAAACATTGGAAAACTTCGCGTCAATTTGCCAAGCAAGTTCAAGATTTGCTAACAATCTTAGAACTTCGTGAAGAAGGAGAACTAAGCAAGCGCGATTGTTACCGCTTTGATCTAGATTTGCTTTTACAGGCTGAAAATCTTCGTCAGTCTCAAGGAAAAGAAGTCAATCCACAGGCTATCGAAGAGACTTACCACAGCCTAACCATCCATGATAAGAAAGAAATTCAAATCAATGGTGGGATTTTGATCAAAGAATATGGCTATCAACCAGGACCAGAAATGGGAGAAATTTTAGCAGAGATTGAGTATGCTATTGTAGATGGAGATTTGGAAAATAACTTGGAAGCTATTCATGCCTACTTGAGGGAGAAAAAATGAGTGATTTTATTGTTGAAAAACTAAGTAAATCCGTTGGAGACAAGACTGTCTTTAAGGATATTTCCTTTATTATCCATGACTTGGATCGCATCGGTCTTATCGGTGTCAATGGGACAGGGAAGACAACTCTTTTGGATGTCCTTTCGGGAATCTCTGGTTTTGATGGTGACGTAAGCCCTTTTTCGGCAAAAAATGATTACAAAATTGGCTACTTGACTCAGGACCCAGATTTTGATGACAACAAGACTGTCTTGGATACGGTCCTATCTAGTGATCTCAAGGAAATCCAGCTCATTCGTGAGTATGAACTTCTTATGCTCAACTACAGTGAGGACAAACAGGCACGTTTGGAAAGGGTTATGGCGGAGATGGACTCCCTCCAAGCTTGGGAAATCGAGAGTCAGGTCAAGACTGTTCTCAGTAAACTAGGCATTCAAGACTTATCAACTCCTGTTGGAGAATTGTCAGGTGGTCTGCGAAGACGGATTCAGTTGGCGCAAGTCCTTTTGGGCAACCATGATCTTTTGCTTCTTGATGAGCCTACCAACCATCTGGACATTGCGACCATTGAATGGCTGACTCTCTTTTTGAAAAATTCCAAGAAGACCGTCCTCTTCATCACCCACGATCGTTATTTCCTAGATGCGCTTTCGACGCGAATTTTCGAGTTGGACCGTGCTGGTTTGACAGAATATCAGGGCAATTATCAGGACTATGTTCGCCTCAAGGCGGAACAGGATGAGCGTGATGCTGCACTTCTTCATAAAAAAGAGCAACTTTATAAGCAGGAATTGGCCTGGATGCGCAGACAACCACAGGCTCGTGCAACCAAGCAACAAGCACGTATCAATCGATTCCATGACTTGAAAAAGGAGGTTTCTGATACTAGTGTTGAGACAGACTTGAGCATGAATTTTGAAACTAGCCGTATCGGTAAAAAAGTTATCGAGTTTAAGGATGTTTCCTTTGCCTATGACGATAAACCGATTCTGAACCATTTTAATCTTTTGGTACAAGCCAAAGACCGTATCGGAATCGTCGGGGACAATGGTGTTGGGAAGTCAACCCTTCTTAACCTTATTGCAGGAAGACTTGAAGCGACTGAAGGACAAGTTATCATCGGTGAAACAGTTCGCATCGCTTATTTCTCTCAACAAATCGAAGGCTTGGATGAAAGCAAGCGAGTTATCAATTACCTGCAAGAAGTGGCAGAAGAGGTTAAGACTAGTGGTGGCTCTACGACCTCTATCGCGGAGTTATTAGAACAGTTCCTCTTTCCACGATCAACACATGGGACCTTGATTGAAAAGTTATCTGGTGGAGAGAAAAAACGCCTGTATCTCCTCAAATTGCTCTTGGAAAAACCCAATGTGCTTCTTTTGGACGAGCCAACAAATGATTTAGATATTGCGACCTTAACTGTTCTAGAAAATTTCTTACAAGGTTTTGCTGGTCCAGTTTTAACTGTTAGTCACGATCGTTATTTCCTTGATAAGGTAGCAACCAAGATTCTAGCTTTTGAGAATGGGAAGATTCGTCCTTTCTTTGGACATTATACTGACTATCTGGATGAAAAGGCCTTTGAAGCAGAAACAAAAAGCCAAGTTCAAAAGGCTGAGAAGGAAAAAGTCGTCAAAGTCCGTGAAGAAAAGAAACGCATGACCTACCAAGAAAAGCAGGAGTGGGCAAGTATTGAAGGCGATATCGAAAACTTGGAGAACCGTATTTCTGAGATTGAAGAAGAGATGCAGGCAAATAGCTCTGACTTTGGGAAGCTAGCTACTCTTCAAAAAGAGTTAGACGAAAAGAATGAAGCCTTGCTTGAAAAATATGAACGCTATGAATATTTAAGTGAGTTGGCTTAATGAAAGAGAAAATCATCAAATGGAGTAGTAGGAAAATCATTTGGAATATTGTACTCTGCTTTGTGGATTTAGCTTTTTTGCTTTGGATCCTATATTTTATGATGACCTATCCCAAAGAAGTAGCTATTGGATTAGTAGCACTAAGACTCTTTGTCTTATTCTTAATCATCATTGTTGGATGGCTCTTGTATGAACGAATACAGATTCTTCTATCAGATAAAGAGTATTTAAAATGTACAGCTCAAGGTTTTTCCTATAAGCCACATCCTAAAAAAGACTGGCAGTTTTATTCCTGGGACCAGGTAGAAACATTGAGAATTAAGGGTGGTAGAAGTTCGAGGGATTTTTACCAGATTGAAGTTTGTTTTTTTGACAAAGACCTTGTAAAAACGAAATCTCTATGGAATCGACTACGAAGTAAATTTTCAAGTGCTAAACCTGCTGTCGACTTGATAATTCCGATTCATTTACTGGATGTTGGTTTGCCAGAGAGAGTATTTGAAACCATGTCTTACTATGAGCGAGAGTGGCGCATCCAACAAAATCGTCAAGGCCATCAAAAATCCAAATTCAAATCTAAAAGTAAAAAGAAGAAAAGATTTTATTGAGTCATTCCATTCGCAACATTAAAGAATAGCGTTGAAACCTTGGACTGGCTTTCCAGGGTTTCTTTCTATTTCTCTTTTCTAAGAAATGTGTTATAATAGAGAGTAAAAATTTTAAAAGAAAGAAATGCTATGAACTTAAAAGATTACATTGCAACCATTGAAAACTACCCTAAGGAAGGAATTGTCTTCCGTGATATCAGTCCCTTGATGGCTGATGGTAATGCCTACAGCTATGCTGTTCGTGAAATCGTCCAATACGCTACTGACAAAAAAATCGATATGATTGTTGGACCAGAAGCGCGTGGATTTATCGTTGGATGTCCAGTCGCTTTTGAGTTGGGAATTGGTTTTGCGCCTGTTCGTAAACCTGGCAAGTTGCCACGTGAAGTCATTTCAGCGGACTACGAAAAAGAATATGGAGTTGACACTTTGACTATGCACGCAGATGCTATCAAACCAGGACAACGTGTTCTTATCGTAGATGACCTCTTGGCAACAGGTGGTACTGTTAAAGCAACCATCGAAATGATTGAAAAATTGGGTGGAGTCGTAGCAGGTTGTGCCTTCTTGATCGAACTGGATGAACTCAAAGGTCGTGAAGCTATCGGAGATTACGACTATAAAGTGCTGATGCATTATTAATGAAAAACAGTCCCTAGGGCTGTTTTCTCTTCATTTGATATAAAAATAAGCTATATCTAGTTAGAGAAAAACTATAATTGAAAACTATATCTTCATACAGTATAATAAAGGGAAAGAGAAACGTCAGCATTTTTCCCGTTGACGATACCATGTTTACTTGAGTCCAATATGATACAGTAAGGAGATTTCTATGCCGATTCGAATTGATAAAAAATTACCAGCAGTTGAGATTTTACGAACGGAAAATATTTTCGTCATGGATGACCAGAGGGCGGCTCATCAGGATATTCGACCACTGAAAATTCTGATTTTAAACTTGATGCCACTGAAAATGGTTACAGAAACTCAGCTTTTACGCCATTTAGCCAATACTCCTTTGCAGTTAGATATTGAATTTTTATATATGGAAAGTCATCAGTCGAAAACAACTCGTTCTGAGCATATGAAGACTTTTTATAAGACCTTCTCAGAAGTTCAAGACCAGTATTTTGATGGCTTGATTATTACAGGTGCTCCAGTTGAACATCTCCCTTTTGAAGAAGTGGACTATTGGGAGGAATTTACTAAGGTTATCGATTGGTCTAAGACTCATGTCTTTTCAACCCTGTATATTTGCTGGGGAGCACAAGCGGGTCTATACTATCGCTATGGCGTAGATAAATACCAGATGGACCAGAAGCTTTCTGGGATTTATTCTCAAGATGTTTTGAAAGAAGGTCATCTTCTACTGAGAGGTTTTGATGATTTATATGTATCCCCTCATTCTCGCCATACAGAAGTCCACAAAGAAGATATTCTAAACAAAACAAATCTAGAGATTTTAGCATCAGGAGAAGAGGTAGGAGTCTCTATCCTTGCGAGTCGAGATTTGAGAGAAGTCTATAGCTTTGGGCATTTGGAGTATGATCGTGATACGTTAGCCAAGGAATATTTTAGAGATCTAGATGCTGGTTTAGATCCCCATATACCAGAAAATTATTTCAAAAATGATGACATCCATGAACTTCCTTGTATGCGTTGGAGTTCCTCAGCAGCTCTCTTTTTCAGTAACTGGGTAAATTATGCAGTTTACCAAGAAACGCCTTTTGAGTGGAAGAGTGCAGAAGAAGATGTATCTCATTTTGGATATTTATAAGAGGAATTATGACATATTTAGATGCTTTCAAATCAGGGAACTTGGTGTTACCAAGTGCTCTGCTCTTAAACTACAATCAACTTTTCTCATCAAGCGATGATTTTCTTGTTTGGCAATTTTTTTATCTGCAAAACACAACGGCCTTGGGCGAATTGTCCCCAAGCCAAATCGCTGAGAAAATAGGCAAGCAAGTCTATGAAGTCAATCAAGCAATTTCACGATTGACAGACAAGGGACTTCTTCAGTATCGAACCATTGAATTAAATGGGGAGATTGAGGTTATCTTTGATGCGACTTTGGCTTTAGAGCGCTTAGACCAACTTTTTGAAAAGCAAGAACCAAACCAAGTGGCACCTGCTAAAAATGATTTGAAAGACTTGGTGGAAACCTTCCAACAAGAACTAGGACGTCTCTTGAGTCCTTTTGAGATCGAAGATTTAGAAAAGAGTTTGAAAGAAGACGGAACCAGTGCGGACCTGATCAAAGAGGCCCTACGTGAGGCCGTTTTGAATGGGAAACCAAATTGGAAGTATATCCAAGCTATCCTACGAAACTGGCGTCATGAAGGCATTAAGAGTGTAGTCCAGGTAGAGGCGAAGCGTCAGGAGAGAGAAGCAACTAATCCTCAAAATGTTCAAGTTTCTGCAGATTTTCAAAATGCTATGGATCTTTGGAAAGACTAATTTTAAGTATTGATAATAGAAAAAAATGCCTACAGGCTAGAAAGAAAATCTGGCTTGTGGGCATTTTTTGTGGATTTTATACTCAATGAAAACCAAAGAGCAAACTAGGAAGCGAGCCGCAGGTTGCTCAAAACACCGTTTTGAGGTTGTGGATAGAACTGACGAAGTCAGTAACACATATACGGCAAGGAGAAGCTGACGTGATTTGAAGAGATTTTCGAAGAGTATTAATTGATTAGTTAGCCAGTCCCCATACACTAAGAGAGCGTTCTGTAACTGGGAAATCTCCATAACCTTCAGCATTGATGGTTACTTGGTCAAGATGATTACCAAGCAAATCAACAAAGGTTTGGTTAGCCCATTCTTGATCGACGAACATGGTTTTAGAGTTTGCTTTGGCATTAGAAATCACGATGGCAAGTGGTGATTGATTGTCAGCTCCTGAACGGACCCAACCGATACAATTAGGGTCATCAAAGTAGTCGGTTTGCTCTCCATAAGCCAACTCTTTTCGGATAGCTAGCAAACGGTCAAGAACATCTTTGAAATCTTGCTGAGCATATTGACCAGAAATACCATAGTAGTCTCCATAAAAGACACATGGGAGGCCCTGCTCACGCAAAAGAATGAGAGCATAGGCTGCTGGTTTAAACCATTCTTCAACAGTAGACTCCAAAGCTTGACCTCGTTGGGTGTCATGGTTTTCGACAAAGGTTACAGCCTTATCTGGCTTGATTTGAACGAGACTATCATTAAAGATGGTACGCAAATCATAGTCTGCACCAGCTTGGCTTGCTTCAAAGAGATTCATATGGAGGCGGACATCGACTAAGTCGAAGCGTTCTTCAATTTTATCGAGGTATTCTAGGTTGGCTTCTTTGTCTGGATTCCAAAATTCACCAAAAACATAAAAATCTTGACCATATTTTTCCTTCATGTCACGGATAAAATTCCCCATAAAGAAGGAGTCGATGTGTTTAACTGCGTCTAGACGAAAACCAGCTACACCAGTCGTTTCCATGAACCAGTCAGCCCAGTCATAGATGTTTTTGATAACTTCAGGATGTTTGAAGTCCAAGTCAGCATACATGAGATAGTCATAGTTACCATTTTCGTTATCGACTAATTCCTCGTGGGCCCACCCCTTATTATCTCCCTGGATAAGGTAAATACCAGACTTCCGTCTTTTGGCATCATAGTCAGTTCCAGTGAAATGGTACCAGTGCCAGTGGAAATCGTTGTAAGTGTTTTGGCGGCCCTCAAAAGTAAAGTTAGTCCAACCATTGATGGTAAAAGGTTCTCCTAGTTCAACAGTTCTATCTTCCGGATCAACTTCGATAACTTGGAAAGATTCTAAATGGTCAGCGGCTGCCTTATGATTTAAGACGATATCGGCCATGGGTTGAATCCCGTGAGATTTTAAGGTTTGGATGGTTTGGAGATAGTCTTCTTTGAAACCGTATTTGGTACGAACAGTTCCTTTTTGGTTAAATTCTCCAAGGTCAAATAAATCATAGACGCCATAACCGACATCCTTTTCGTTGGTTGCCTTGAAAGCAGGGGGCATCCAAATGTGACTGATTCCCAAATCTGCTAGGTGTTCAGCGTCATCAGCAAGTCGCTTCCAATGTTTTCCGTCATCTGGTAAATACCATTCAAAATATTGCATTAGGGTTTGATTTTTCATAGATAGTCCTCTTACTTAACAGTGATGAGAATTATTGTAGCATAAAGTCAGCTTCTACGCAAACGTTTGCGTTAAAATTAAACTCTTTGAATTTTCTGTCTATTTTTAGAAGAATGGACATAGACCTACAAAAATTGAAATACTATAACAGAATTATAGAAAAATGTACATTCTGCTCTTGTCATGTAGAGTGATAGGATAAAAGTTGTAAATGGTTTCTATTTTGTGAATTGTCACAAAATTTGTTATAATAGTATTTATGAAAAAAGTATTCGTCAGCCGACGTGTTGAAAAAAAACTAAATAAGGGTCAGGTAGTTTTGGAGGAAATTGACTTTCCAGATCTATCTGAAACTGACCAAGAAGTCGAGCTATTCAGTCAAGGTAAGCAGTTTTTGGGGAAGGCTTATTTATCTCGTCAAAATAAAGGGATTGGTTGGTTCGTAACTAATCAGAAAGTTTCTTTTGACCAAGTTTTCTTTGAGAACCTATTTACTCAAGCCAAGCACAAACGAGATGCCTACTACCAAGATGAGTTGACAACGGCCTTTCGCTTGTTTAACCAAGAAGGAGATGGCTTTGGTGGGATGACCTTGGATCTCTATGGGGATTATGTTGTCTTTTCATGGTATAATTCTTATATTTATCAACTTCGTCAACAGATTCTAGCTGCCTTTGCTCAGGTCTTTCCTGAAGTCTTGGGTGTCTATGAAAAGATACGCTTTAAAGGTCTAGATTATGAATCTGCTCATATTTATGGGCAAGAAGCGCCGGAGAATTTTACAGTCCTTGAAAATGGAGTCCTTTATCAAGTCTTCATGAATGATGGCCTTATGACAGGCATCTTCTTGGACCAACATGAAGTCCGTGGTAGTTTGGTAGATGGTTTAGCCATGGGCAAATCCCTGCTCAACATGTTTTCCTACACAGCTGCCTTTTCAGTAGCTGCAGCCATGGGAGGTGCCAGTGAAACTACCTCTGTTGATTTAGCCAAGCGATCGAGAGAACTGTCAGAAGCTCATTTTCATGCCAACGGACTGACACTTGATCATCATCGTTTCATTGTCATGGATGTATTTGAGTACTTTAAATATGCAAAACGTAAGGGGCTATCTTACGATGTCATCGTTCTTGATCCGCCTAGCTTTGCTCGTAATAAAAAACAAACCTTCTCTGTAGCTAAGGATTATCACAAGTTGATTTCCCAAAGTTTAGAGATTTTAAATCCGGGAGGTATGATCATTGCTAGCACCAATGCTGCCAATGTTTCCCGTCAAAAGTTCACCGAACAAATCGACAAAGGTTTTGCAGGAAGAAGTTACCAGATTTTAAATAAATATGGACTTCCAGCAGATTTTGTCTATAACAAAAAAGATGAAAGCAGTAATTACCTCAAGGTGATTAGCATGAAGGTAACTAAATGAAATTAGTCGTTTCAGTAATGCCAAAGAATTTAGAAGAAGCACAAGGGCTTGATGCCATGCATTATATAGATGCAGATATCATTGAGTGGCGTGCTGATTTTCTACCAAAAGAAGCTATTTTACAGGTAGCGCCTGCAATTTTTGAAAAGTTTGCAGGTCGCGAACTTCTCTTTACATTGCGCACACGTGCTGAAGGAGGAGAGATTGACCTGTCTTCGGAAGAGTATGTTCAGATTATCAAGGATGTAGCTCAACTCTATCAACCTGAATACCTTGATTTTGAGTATTTTGGTCACAAGGATGTTTTCGAAGAGATGCTCGATTTTCCAAATTTGGTTTTGAGTTACCATAATTTCCAAGAAACTCCAGATAATATGATGGAAATTTTGTCAGAACTAACTAGCCTAACTCCGAAAGTAGTTAAGGTATCTGTAATGGCACATACAGCACAAGATGTATTAGACCTCATGAATTTCACACGTGGCTTTAAAACACTGAATCCTGAACAAGAATATGTAACGATTTCTATGGGAAAAGTGGGCAAGGTCTCTCGTATTACTTCAGATGTGACTGGTTCTAGTTGGTCTTTTGCAAGTCTAGATGAAGCTAGTGCTCCAGGACAAATTTCACTATCTAGCATGAAAAAAATTAGGGAGCTTCTAAATGAAGATTGATGGCTACACACGTTTAGCAGCTGTAGTCGCAAATCCTATCAAACACTCCATTTCTCCCTTTATTCACAATAGCGCTTTTGAAGCAACCAATACCAATGGTGTTTATCTTGCTTGGGAAGTAGATGAGGCTGAACTAGCAGAAACAGTTGCTAATATTCGTCGCTACCAGATGTATGGAATCAATCTTTCCATGCCTTACAAGGAACAAGTGATTCCTTATCTGGACCAGTTGAGCGAAGAGGCTTGTTTAATTGGTGCTGTCAATACAGTTGTGAATCGAAAAGGAACATTAATTGGATATAACACAGATGGCAAGGGATTCTTTAAGAGCTTGCCTTCTTTTAAAATATCAAGGAAAAGACTGGTTTTGTTAGGAGCAGGCGGTGCAGCCAAGGCAATTTTGGCACAGGCAATCTTGGATGGAGTGAGTCAGATTTCTGTCTTTGTTCGTTCTTCATCCATGGAAAAAACAAGACCTTACTTAGAAAAAATACAGAATGCGACTGGATTTAGAATAGATTTATTTGCATTAGAGGATGTTCAAGATCTTCAAGACAGCATCACTCAAGCCGACCTCTTGGTAAATGCGACTAGTGTGGGCATGGATGGATCCTCTCAGCCGATCCCGACCAGCATCGTTTTACCAGAGAAGCTCTTGGTAGCAGATGTGATTTATCAACCCTTTGAAACACAGTTTTTAAAATGGGCAAGAAACCAGGGAAATCAATCTATCAATGGCCTTGGCATGCTGCTTTACCAAGCTGCTGAAGCTTTTGAGTTATGGACAGGCAAGGAAATGCCAACAGATCAAATCTGGGAATTATTAAAACAAAAGTACCAATAAAGAAAAAGGAGACCTGCTATGAAAATTAGAATAGACCTTCCACATCATCCTTACGATATTCAGATTGAAAAAGGATGCTTGTCTCAAGCAGGAAAATGGTTGCGTGAACTTTGGCAACCACAAAAGATTGTTATCATAACGGATAACCGTGTGGCTTCACTCTATGCAGAAAAGGTTAAATTGAGTTTGGAGGATGCTGGCTTTCAAGTGGCAGTTTTTGACTTTTTAGAGGGCGAAGAACGAAAAAATCTGACTACAGTTCAAAAAGTCTATGAATTTTTAGTTAAGCAAGGTTTAACTCGTAGTGATGGCATCGTAGCCCTCGGAGGTGGTGTAGTTGGCGATTTGGCTAGCTTTGTAGCCTCAACCTATATGCGAGGTATTCACTTTGTTCAAATTCCGACCAGTTTGACTGCTCAAGTGGACTCTTCAATCGGTGGTAAGACAGGAGTGAATACTCCTTTTGCCAAGAATATGGTGGGAACTTTTGCTCAGCCGGATGGTGTTTTGATAGACCCAACTGTTCTTGAGACCTTGGGTAAGAGAGAGTTGATTGAAGGAATGGGTGAAGTCATCAAGTATGGCCTGATCGAAGATCCAGAGCTCTGGGACCTATTATCTAAAATGGATGGTTCTGTCGAAAGCATATTGGAATATTCCGAGAGTTTGATTGAGCATTCTTGTCAGGTCAAGCGCAAGATGGTGGTTGAGGATGAGTTGGATAATGGCATTCGTTTATATCTCAACTTTGGTCACACAATTGGCCATGCCATCGAAGCAACTGCTGGTTACGGAAAGGTCATGCACGGTGAGGCAGTAGCTATGGGAATGGTTCAGGTCTCTAAGGTAGCCGAAGAAAAAGGACTCATGCCAGTGGGAATCACTCAGTCTATTCGAGAAATGTGTCAAAAATTTGGCCTTCCTGTTGATTATGAAAACTGGGACCTTGACAAGCTTTATCAGGCTTTGACTCATGACAAAAAAGCGCGTGGGAATACCATGAAGTTAGTCTTGGTACCTGAGCTTGGTTCAGCGATGATTCACCCAGTTTCTCTCGAACAAATGAAAGATTACTTGGTAAAATAAGGAGAAGGTATGAGATATTTAACAGCAGGAGAATCACATGGTCCTCGTCTGACAGCAATTATTGAAGGAATTCCTGCAGGACTGCCTTTTACTGCAGAAGATATCAATGAGGATCTCAAACGTCGCCAAGGCGGTTACGGTCGTGGTGGACGCATGAAAATCGAGAGCGATCAGGTTGTCTTTACTTCTGGAGTTCGTCACGGAAAGACGACAGGGGCTCCTATCACCATGGATGTCATTAACAAGGATCATCAAAAATGGCTAGATATCATGTCTGCCGAGGATATTGAGGACAAACTCAAAAGTAAACGAAAAATCACACATCCTCGTCCAGGTCACGCAGACTTGGTTGGGGGCATCAAATACCGCTTTGATGATTTGCGAAATTCTTTGGAACGTTCATCTGCCCGTGAAACAACTATGCGGGTTGCAGTTGGAGCAGTAGCCAAGCGACTTTTAGCTGAGCTTGATATCGAAATTGCTAACCATGTTGTTGTCTTTGGTGGTAAGGAAATCAATGTTCCAGAAAACTTAACAGTCTCAGAGATTAAGAAATTGGCTGCCCAGTCTGAAGTTTCTATCGTCAACCAAGAACGTGAGCAGGAGATTAAGGACTATATTGACCAGATTAAGCGAGATGGGGATACCATCGGAGGTGTTGTGGAAACAGTTGTCGGAGGTGTTCCGGTTGGTCTTGGTTCTTATGTCCAATGGGATCGTAAACTAGATGCAAGGCTAGCTCAAGCTGTTGTTTCTATCAATGCCTTTAAGGGTGTGGAGTTTGGTCTTGGTTTTAAAGCAGGCCATCTTAAGGGTAGCCAAGTCATGGATGAAATCCTCTGGTCATCAGAAGATGGCTATACTCGTCGGACTAATAACCTTGGAGGTTTCGAAGGTGGTATGACCAACGGCCAACCGATTATCGTTCGTGGAGTTATGAAGCCAATTCCAACTCTCTACAAGCCGTTGATGAGTGTCGATATTGAAACTCATGAGCCATATAAAGCAACAGTAGAGAGAAGTGATCCTACTGCTCTTCCAGCAGCAGGTGTCGTTATGGAAGCAGTCGTAGCAACGGTTTTGGCTCAAGAAATCCTTGAGAAATTCTCCTCTGATAATCTGGAAGAATTAAAAGAAGCTGTTGCGAAACATCGGGAGTATACAAAGAATTATTAAGGAGTTCTTATGGCAAAAACCATCTATATCGCAGGACTTGGTTTGATTGGTGCTTCCATGGCACTGGGAATCAAGCGGGATCATCCTGATTATGAAATTTTAGGATACAATCGTAGTCAAGCGTCTAGAGATATTGCCTTGGAGCGAGGGATGATTGATCGTGCGACGGATGATTTTGCCAGTTTTGTTCCACTTGCAGACGTCATCATTCTTACCCTGCCAATCAAGCAAACTATTGCCTTTATTAAGGAACTGGCCAACTTGGACTTGAAAGAAGGTGTCATTATTTCCGATGCTGGATCGACCAAGTCAGCTATCGTGGCTACAGCTGAAAAATGTTTTGCTGATAAGTCTGTTCGCTTTGTGGGGGCCCATCCCATGGCAGGGAGCCATAAGACAGGAGCGGCTTCAGCCGATGTTAATCTTTTTGAAAATGCCTATTATATCTTCACGCCATCTAGTCTGACAACTTCGGATACGCTTGAAGAAATGAGAGACTTGCTGTCAGGTCTTCATGCTCGTTTCATTGAAATCGATGCTGAAGAGCATGACCGAGTGACTTCTCAGATTAGCCATTTTCCGCATATCTTAGCATCAGGCCTAATGGAACAAACTGCAAGTTATGCTGAAGAGCATGAAATGGCGCGACGCTTTGCGGCCGGTGGATTTCGAGATATGACTCGGATTGCCGAAAGTGAGCCTGGTATGTGGACTTCTATCCTCTTATCCAATCGGGATACCATTATTGAACGCATCGAGGACTTCAAGGGTCGTTTGGACGAGATTGGTCAAGCTATCAGTAAGGGTGATGAAAACCAAATCTGGAACTTTTTCAATCAAGCGCGTGAGCAACGGCAAGCCATGGAAATCCATAAACGCGGTGGTGTAGATAGCTCATTTGACCTTTATGTAGATGTTCCCGATGAGGAAGATGTGATTTTACGCATCTTGGAATTGCTACGCGGTACTTCTTTGGTCAATATCCATATCAATGAGGAAAACCGTGAGGATGTTCACGGGATTCTGCAAATTTCCTTTAAGAATGCTCAGGACTTGGAAAGAGCTGAGCAAGTCATTACAGAAAATACTGACTACACAGTCGTTATTAAATAAGGAGGACAATTATGTCAAATATTTATGATAGTGCAAATGCACTAAGTCGTGGACTACGCGAATTGCCTGAATACAAGGCAGTTAAAGAAGCTAGAGATGCCATCCAAGCGGATGCAGAAGCAAGCAAAATTTTTGCAGATTATATTGCTTTTCAACATGAAATCCAAATCATGGCACAAACTGGTCAAATTCCAGATGCTTCTTTCCAAGAAAAAATGGAAAGTTTTGGCAAGCAGATTCAAGGGAACTCTCTCTTGTCAGAATTCT
Organism: Streptococcus infantis; assembly: GCF_047460875.1. Taxonomy (GTDB): domain Bacteria; phylum Bacillota; class Bacilli; order Lactobacillales; family Streptococcaceae; genus Streptococcus; species Streptococcus infantis_AA. Next base: position 24,743 of record NZ_JASHFI010000013.1, read on the forward strand.
TTGCTAAACAGCAACAACTTTCGATCTACCTTTCTGATATTGAAAAAATTGTCTTTGAACCAATTTCAGAACTTTTAAAATAAGAATTTACCTCATAAAGTCAGGAATTTTTAAGAAATTTCTGACTTTTTATGATAAAATAAGAAAAAGTATTGTCAGTATGAGGGCTAGTATGAAGTTAAAAACAAACGTTAACCATTTGAATGGTAGTATTCGCGTACCTGGGGATAAGTCCATCAGTCATCGTTCTATCATTTTTGGAAGCTTGGCTGAGGGTGAAACGAAGGTTTATGATATCTTGCGTGGTGAAGATGTCTTGTCAACCATACAGGTATTTCGTGATCTCGGCGTAGAGATTGAGGACAAGGATGGTGTCGTTACCATACAAGGTGTTGGCATGGATGGATTGAAAGCACCTCAGAAAGCCCTGGATATGGGCAATTCTGGGACATCTATTCGTTTAATTTCAGGAGTCCTTGCTGGTGCAGACTTTGAAGTAGAGATGTTTGGAGACGATAGTCTTTCCAAGCGCCCTATGGATCGTGTAACTCTTCCCTTGAAAAAAATGGGAGTTAGCATTTCTGGTCATACAGAGCGAGACTTGCCACCGTTGCACTTAAAGGGAACGAAAAACTTAAGACCTATTCAATACGAATTGCCAATCGCTTCTGCCCAAGTCAAGTCAGCCTTGATTTTTGCGGCTTTGCAGGCTCAAGGACAGTCAGTCATTATCGAAAAGGAGTGCACTCGTAATCACACAGAAGATATGCTCCAACAATTCGGAGGTGATTTGAGTGTCGATGGTAAGAAAATCACTGTTCAAGGGCCACAGAAACTAAGTGGACAAAAGGTTGTCGTGCCAGGAGATATTTCTAGTGCAGCATTTTGGTTGGTAGCAGGTTTGATTGTTCCAAACTCTCGTGTGGTGCTTAAGAATGTCGGTATTAACGAAACTCGTACAGGGATTATTGATGTTATCCGAGCTATGGGCGGGAAATTAGAGATTACTGATATGGATCCAATTGCCAAATCTGCAACTTTGACTGTCGAGACTTCAGAACTAAACGGGACAGAGATTGGCGGGGCCTTGATTCCACGTTTAATTGATGAATTGCCGATTATCGCGCTCCTTGCTACCCAAGCTCAAGGTCAAACAGTTATCAAAGATGCAGAAGAACTCAAGGTTAAAGAAACGGATCGTATTCAAGTTGTCGCAGATGCTTTAAATAGCATGGGAGCAACTATTACTCCTACAGCAGACGGAATGATTATCAAAGGGAAATCTGCCCTCCATGGAGCCAAAGTCAATACGTTTGGAGACCACCGTATCGGTATGATGACAGCCATTGCAGCTCTCTTAGTTGCAGATGGAGAAGTTGAATTGGATCGAGCCGAAGCTATTAATACTAGCTACCCAAACTTCTTTGATGATTTGGAGACTTTGATTCATGGCTAAGGTTTTACTAGGTTTTATGGGTTCAGGAAAAACTACTATTGCTAGAAAGCTAGATCCTGACTTCGTAGATATGGATGCCTTGCTGGTAGACCGACTGGGGATGCCGATTGCTCGTTTCTTTGAAGAAAAAGGAGAAGCAGCCTTCCGTCAGCTAGAAGAAGAAGTCCTAGCTGACTTGCTGAAGACAGATAAAGTTATTTCCACAGGAGGAGGAATAGTCATTTCTCCACGTAATCGTGCCTTGCTCAAGCAAAATCCAGACAACATTTACCTTAAAGCAGATTTTGAGACACTTTACCAGCGAATTTCAGCTGATAAGGACAATCAACGCCCACTATTTTTAAAGAATAGCAAGGAAGAATTGCTTGCAATTTTTAACGAAAGACAGGATTGGTATGAGGAAGTAGCTAGTCAGATTGTAGATGTATCAAGTTTAAACCCAGAAGAAATTATAGAGGAACTGAGATGAAAATTGCCTATCTAGGCCCCAAAGGATCTTTTTCGCACCATGTGGTGCAGACGGCTTTTCCTCATGAGGAACTAGAGCCTTTTTCAAATATTACAGACGTTATCAAGGCCTATGAACAAGGTTTGGTAGACTATTCAGTAGTGCCAGTTGAAAATTCTATAGAAGGTAGTGTTCATGAGAGCTTGGATTATCTCTTCCACCAGGCTCGAATTCTAGCTGTGGCGGAGATTGTGCAACCAATTCATCAACAGTTGATGGCGGTGCCAGGGCAAGTTAAAATAGAGAAAATCTTTTCTCACCCACAAGCTTTGGCACAGGGGAAGAAATTTATTGATGAGCATTATCCAGACGCTCAACTGGAGGTCACTGCCAGTACAGCCTACGCTGCGCGCTATGTTTCCGAGCATCCAGATCAGCCTTTTGCGGCCATTGCCCCCAAAAGTTCGGCTGGAGAATATGGTTTGGAATTAATTGCTCAAGATATTCAAGAGATGGAAGCCAATTTCACTCGCTTTTGGGTTTTGGGTGCAGAGTTGCCACAGATTCCTTTTCAAGATGCAACTGAAAAAATGAGCCTAGCAGTTACCTTGCCAGACAATCTACCTGGTGCTCTTTACAAGGCACTTTCGACCTTTGCTTGGCGAGGAATCGATTTGACCAAGATTGAGAGCCGTCCCCTTAAAACTGCACTTGGAGAATACTTCTTTATCATCGATGTTAACTATAGAGATAAAGAATTAGTCCATTTTGCTCAAGAAGAATTAGAAACAATTGGAATCCAGTATAAAGTACTGGGAGCTTACCCTATCTATACCATACAAGATAAAGGGAAGGAGTACCTATGACTAGAGAGAATCCTCTAACACATCATGAAAAACTGCGCTATGACTATCTTTTGAAAAATATTCATTATTTGAATGATAAGGAAAAAAGGGAGTTTGCCTTTTTACAAGCCAAGATAGAAGGTCAAAAAGATTCAGCAGAAGTTTTCAATCCAGAAGCCAAAGAACAACTTCTTTCAGACTCTGGTATCGACCTGCCAACCTATGCTAATCGTAGTCGCTCTAGTCGCCGTAGTAGTGGAGATCAACTGGAAACGAAGATTCCAAAAGCTAAGAAGCAAAAGAAAAAAAGAGGTTTTCGTTTTAAACGCTTATTTGCTTGGTTAGGGATGATATTGCTTTGTGTAGCAGTAGGAATGATCTTCATGTTCCTAAAGGGCTTCCAGTCTGCTAACTCTAATAATCCTAAGGATGCCAAAGCGGCTCAAGTTGAAGTTTTTAACGGTCAAGATACACGAGATGGTGTTAATATTCTGATTTTGGGAACGGATGGACGGATTGGACAAGATAGTTCCGAAACACGGACAGACTCAGTCATGGTTCTAAACGTAAGTGGTAAGGATAAAAAAATCAAGCTCGTTAGCTTTATGCGTGACAATTTAGTTTACATTGATGGTTATAGTCAGGTTATCGATGGTCAGAAACAAGCTGATCACAAATTAAATTTGGCCTACGAATTAGGGGAACAAGAAGGAAAACAAGGAGCCGAAATGGTTCGTAAAGTCCTCAAGGATAATTTTGATCTGGATATCAAATATTATGCGCTTGTCGATTTCCAAGCCTTTGCGACAGCAATTGATACGCTTTTCCCTGACGGGGTGACTATTGATGCCCAGTTTTCAACCCTAAACGGGGTTCCTGTGACAGAAGCTACTGTAGGCGATGACTTGCACGCAACGGCAACTGAGTCACCGACTCAAACCATTCGAGCTGGGAAACAGCAAATGAACGGTTCAACTCTTCTTAACTATGCTCGTTTCCGTGACGATGATGAAGGTGATTACGGACGAACTCGTCGTCAACAACAGGTTATGACCGCGGTTCTACAACAAATCAAAGACCCGACAAAATTGTTCACTGGTTCAGAAGCTCTAGGGAAAGTTTTTGCGATGACCTCAACAAACCTACCTTATACCTTCTTATTGACCAATGGCCTATCTGTTCTTGAAGGAGCTCAAAATGGGATTGAAAAACTGACAGTCCCAGAACTCGGAGACTGGGTGGATGACTATGATATATATGGAGGCCAATCCCTTCGAGTGGATCAAAAAGCTTACCAGAATAAACTAGCCCAAATGGGATTCAGATAAAAAAATTAATTAAAATCAAAGCTTGAAACATCTAACTAAATGGGTGTCTCAGGCTTTGATTTTTCTCAGTATCTGATGGATTTTTAGGGCTTTTTTATGGTATAATAAAACGATATAACTCGTTATTGGACAGAAGAGGAGAGACATGAGTGATTTGAAAGCGATTCAGGCTCGTAGTCTGGAAATGGCTGAATATTTCGTCGCATTTTGTAAAGAACATGATTTGTTGTGCTATCTCTGTGGTGGAGGAGCCATTGGCGCCCTTCGTAATAAGGGCTTCATCCCTTGGGATGATGATTTGGACTTCTTTATGCCACGAAAGGACTATGAAAAACTAGCAGAGTTATGGCCTCAATATGCGGATGAGCGTTACTTCCTATCAAAGAGTTCTAAAGACTATGTAGACCGTAACCTCTTTATCACCATTCGTGATAAGGAGACGACTTGTATCAAGCCTTATCAGAAGGATTTGGACCTTCCACATGGCTTGGCCTTGGATGTATTACCCTTGGACTATTATCCCAAAAATCCAACTGAGCGAAAAAAACAAGTCCGCTGGGCTCTCATTTATTCCCTATTTTGTGCACAAACCATCCCAGAAAAGCATGGAGCTCTCATGAAGTGGGGGAGCACTATTCTCTTGGGAATGACTCCCAAATCACTCCGCTATCGCATCTGGAAAAAGGCTGAGAAAGAAATGACCAAGTATGGACCAGCTGACAGTGATGGGATCACAGAGTTATGCTCAGGTCCAGGATACATGAAGAAAAAATATCCAATCCAAGCCTTTGAAGATAATATTTTCTTGCCATTTGCAGGAACTCAGATGCCCATCCCAGTTGGTTATGATGCTTATCTCAGTACTGCCTTTGGTGATTATATGACACCACCGCCAGCAGAGAAGCAAGTACCTCACCACGATGCCATAATAGCAGATATGGATAAGAGCTATACAGAATATAAGGGAGAATACAATGCAAGAAAAAATTAGTATCATTGTTCCTGTATACAACGTAGAAAATTATCTTGAACGATGTGTTGAGTCAATTTTAAAGCAGACTTATACCAATTTTGAATTGCTTCTTATTAATGATGGTTCGACAGACCAGAGTGGTGACTTATGTGATCAGCTAGTTTCTAAAAATGAAAATATCAAGGTTTTTCATCTTGAGAACGCTGGAGTTTCCAATGCCAGAAATGTAGGTATCCAAAACTCAACTGGAGAATGGATTACTTTTATTGATAGTGATGATTTTATTACGCCAGATTATTTGGAAACTTTGATAAGCGCAGTAGAATCAGATATTTCTGTTGGTTTCTCAGTTGCTCGTTTGCATCATGTAAAAAATGGACAAGTGACAGATTTGCCTGATTTTTCAGGTCAAGAGTCAGTATGGTCTGCTGAGCAAACCATGAAAGAACTATTGATGACTACTCGAACTTCTTTTTTCCCTGTTGCAAAATTATTTAAAAAGGAATTAATTGAAGATTTTAAATTTAGTACAGATTATCATTTAGCAGAAGATGCTCTATTCTTAACAGAAGTTATACTTGAAACAAAATGTAATAGTGTTTTTATAGACAAACCAATATACTATTATGATCATAGAGAGGGAAGTGCAACTACATCTGTGAATAATCATGTTTTTGATACTATAGAAGTATATAAAATCATTATTCCTAAAGTTTATCAATGTTTCCCTCAATTAAAACCCGAATTAGTAAATAGAGAATCTTGGTCTTATATTACAGTCTACGATAAAATAATCTTCACAGATTCGACAGAATATAAAAAAGAGAAAACTCAATTGAGAAAGTGGATACTTAGTCATATCTCAGAAATATTGAGAGATCCTTATTTTACTAGTTTTCGGAAAATAGCCATTTTGTCACTAAGAATTTCTCCATGGATTTATAGACAAATTGTAGGCTTGAATAAATAATGTCATTAAAGGAGTTGAAAATGAATTTTTCAAAAATGAATGAATGCTTTGAAAAATCAAAACTGTGGATATCGTATCTTTTTGTTTTCATTTCGATTTTAAGTATGAGTTCGTTAATTTATAAAGTAACCAATCCTGTCTATAAGGGACTTTCAGCAGTTGTTGTTCTGTCAATTTGTTTAACTTTATTTTTTAATTGGAAACGAATAGAGATAGATAAGAAGTTTCTTACCCTATTTGGTCTTTTAGTAGGTAGCCACTTTTTATCAGCGTTCATTAATCGTTCTGGACACCTGCTTGGAAATATGGTTGAGATTTTCTTTATGCTGGCTTATGTTTTATTATTTACCATGGTAAAACCCGATCAGCTAAGAAAGTTATTAGGCTTGATTGCAGGAACCATACAGATTGTCTCATTTACTTCGGCCTTATTTGCTTTTGGTTTATTACTTTCAAGAGTTTTAATTCTATTTCAGATTGGAGAAAACTCTTATTATTACGGAGTAATGAATGGCCGATTATGGGGACTTGTTAACCCTAACGCTAGTGCGATTTTCTCATACATTAGTATAGTTTTTGCTATGTATTTAATTCATAAGGGAAGCAAATACTCTGTTTATCTTAAAATTAATAATATCGTTCAGTTAGTTTATTTTGCAACCATGCAAAGTAGGGGAGCTCTCTTATCAGTTCTTCTAATGCTAGTATTCTATTGTATTTTTATCACTAGGGGAAAATTTGCCAAAAAATGGTTAACTTTTTTAGTAGCTAGTATCTTACTAACAGGTAGCAATATTGGTATTAGTTATTTAACTTCAGTATATATTTCAGCAGCCAAGGCAACTGTAATTGACTTAAATAAAGGTGCATCTTATTCTGAAAACGATTCGGATGTTTCTAAGAAAAATGGTGAGCTTCACTTAATTGAAACAACTCCAAGTGGGCGTACATATATTTGGAAAAATGCAATCAAAATGGGAAGTGCAAAACCTCTATTTGGTTATGGTGTTCGAAACGTATCAGATTATTACACAAAATATTTTAGTAAATTTGAAATTGAAAACTCACTTATTGGAGGTAATTTCCACAATATCTTTGTTACGATTTTTGTGAGTTCTGGAATCTTGGGTCTCTTTTCTTTCATACTCATCATTGCTTATGTAGGTTTCCGCTTTGTTTCTTACTTGGTAAAATCAAAGAAAAATAGTGAAAAACTAGTCATGATTCTATTCTTTGGAATTTTATTTGGTCAGCTGTTTGAAAGTCAAATTATGTATTCGACCAACTTCATTAACATCATTTTCTGGTTAGTTGTGGGATATGGTCTAATGATCTGTGAGAAAGAAAAAAATGTCCGTTACGAGGAAGTAACAGATGTTTCTGAAATTCAACAAATGGAGTTAGGAATCATGGAGTATATCCATGAAGTGTGTCATAAAATTGGAGTCCAATACTTCTTGTCCTATGGTAGTTTAATTGGGGCTGTTCGTCATAAAGGTTTTATTCCTTGGGACGATGACATGGATATTTGTATGCTTCGTGATGATTATGAAAAGCTGCAAGATTATATGATTGCACATCCAGACGAGCGCTATGAATTAATGTCTTATAAAAATAATGTCAACTATGTCTATCCATTCATGAAAGTTCAAGACAATCATACCTATTTGGTTGAAGAGGATGTTCGAATTGATTCAGATATGGGAATTTATGTCGATATTTTCCCTGTTGACGGGTATGAAGATGATCAGGCATTTAAAGATAAGATGACTAAGATTATTAAAAAACGTCAATTAAGTTGTTACACTTTTAAAGGAATTACCAATACTAAAAGTGTGGTAAATTCAATTATCCGCTATATTTCTGTTATTATCTTTTATTTCACTAACACAAATAAGTATGTTGCCCAAATTGATGAGCTTGCTAAATCTAGAAAAGTAGAAGATTATGAATTGGTGGACTATGTTGTCTATAAAGATATGAATAAACCCGTTTGGAAACGTGAATGGTTAGAACAAGTTGAAGCTTGTAGCTTTGAAGGTAAGGAATTTATGATTCCAAAACATTATCATGAAATTTTAACTTCAGATTATGGAAATTATATGCAGTTACCACCAGTTGAGCAACAAGTTTCCCATCATGACTTCAAATTGTGGAAGATTACTGAAAACCAATAGATTATTATTTAAACAAAGAAGTAAAGATTAGGAGTGACAAGTAATGTCAGAAAGAATCTTAAGCCTTGAAGAAATCAAGCAAGTTGAGCTTGGTATCCTAGAGTACTTACATGAGATATGTGAAAAACACGATATCAAATATTTTATCGATTTTGGAACTTTATTAGGAGCAGTTCGTCATAAAGGTTTTATTCCTTGGGATGATGATACAGATATTTCTTTAGCTAGAGATGAATTTGAAAAGTTATACGCAGTTCTGAAAAATGATAACCATCCATACTATAAGCTGATTTCTTTTAGAGAAACCAAGGGATATCCATATAGTTATATGCGTGTTTACGATATTCGAACACGGAGAGATTCAAATCTTTTAGATCCAAGTGTTGTTCTTGGAACTTGTGTAGATGTCTTCCCGTATGATGGTCTTGTTACAGATGAGCAAGATCGTAAGAAAATGAAACTCTATAAACAATTAATTCGTCTATCATCTTTAAACTTTAAGGGAATCAAATACGAAAACGGAGGGATTAAAAATCTTCCTCGTTATATTGCGTCAGCAATATTCAGATTTACATCTCCTCAATTCTGGAATCAAAAGCTAGAACAACTTGCCTTAAAATACAGTGTTGAAAATTCTACAGACTTGGTTTGCTCAACTTATGACTCGTACTATCCAGCTGGTATTAAAACAGGATGGTTGTATGATACAATTGATATGCCATATGAAAATCTAATCCTAAAAGTACCAAGAAGATATCATGAGGTTCTTGTTTATGAATTTGGGGAAGATTACATGACTCCACCTCCTGCTGATCAACAGATTCCAGGGAATGAAAAGAATTATTTGATTGATTAACAAAATAGTATAAAATTAATTAAGAAAGTTGAATGCCTTATGAAAAGTTTAAAAAAATCAATATTACTTAGTGCCTTGTTTCTATCAGCCACAATAATTCAAGCGCAAACAGTAAATGCAGATACTATCACAGCAGGTCCAGGGAATCGTATCCATTTTATTAATACTAAGGCAAAATCGGGGAGCGATGCTATTCTTCTAGAGAGTAATGGTCATTATGCCCTAATTGACATGGGCGAAGATTATGATTTCCCTGACGGAACTGATCCGAGATATCCAGATCGCTGGGGAATTTCCATGCGAAATTATCAAGTTTTGGAAGATCGTTTAATGCGACATCTAGATCAGGTTGGAGTGAAGAAATTAGATTTTGTCCTAGGAACTCATGTTCATAGCGACCATATAGGTGGTGCGGATGAAATACTTAATCGCTATCAAGTAGACAAATTTTATTTGAAAAAATATTCAGATGAAAGAATTACTAGTAATTGGGGACTGTGGGATAACCTTTTCAATTATGATAATGCTCTTCGTGCTGCTCAAAAACGCGGGGTTACAGTTGTCCAAGATATAAAGGACGAAGACAGCCATTTCACATTGGGAGAGATGGATATACAACTCTATAATTATAAGAATGAGTATGGTTCAGACGGGAAACTCAAAAGGGTACTTGATGATAATTCAAATTCAATTGTAGCCGTTGTGACTGTGGCAGGTAAAAAGATTTACCTTGGTGGCGACCTAGACAACGCTGAGGGAGCTGAGGACAAGCTAGGTCCTGTGATTGGCAAAGTAGATATGATGAAGTGGAATCATCACTATGATGCTAAAGTTTCTAATACGATTAATTTCCTTAACCATTTAGCTCCTAGTATGGTTATCCAAACAACAGGAGGAGATATTAATCTAGCTTCGACTAGAGAATACCTTAAGGAGAAAAATATTCAAGTTATCCAAGCATCTAGTAAAACACAAGATGCAACGGTTTTTGATATTAATAATCAGGGATTTACTAATGTATCAACTTCCTTCCCAGAAATCCCTAAAGTTGAGTCACAATGGTATCAAGAAGATGGTTATTGGAAATATCGTCTTTCAGATGGACAAATGGCTATTGGTTGGCAAGAAATTGATGGAGCAACCTATTTCTTTAATGGAAAAGGACAAAAGCAAACGAATCGATGGCTCCATTTAAAAAATAATGGTGTCAATCTTGAAGGTAACTGGTATTACCTTAACGATGATGGTAAAATGCAAGTTGGTGGTTGGTTCTATCATGACAATTCCTGGTACTACATCCAATCTGATGGTGCAAGACGTTATAATGAACTAGCTGAAATTGGTGGGCAAAAGTATCTTTTTGATAAAGATGGTAAAATGCTGACGGGCTTACAAGTCTTCAAAGGTAAGAAGATGCTCTTTGCAAGTAATGGTGCTCTGCAAACAGATGGTACAGCTTCTAGTTGGCAAAAGCTAGGTTCAAACTGGTATTATTATGATGAAGATGGTATTCGAGCAGTTGGCTTGAAGCAAATCAATGGATCAAGCTACTACTTTGATAACAATGGTATCATGCAGACAGGCTGGGCCTTTATTGAAGGTCATTGGAACTATTTTGCAAGTTCTGGAGCAATGAAAACGGGCTGGGTCAAGGATAAAGATACTTGGTACTACTTAGATAAAGAAGGTGTCATGCTAACAGGTCTTCAAGAAATTAATGGTTCTCGCTATTATCTCAATGCAAGTGGCGCTATGCAGACAGGTTGGAAATGGATCAATAACCATTATTACTACTTCGTAAGCAGTGGTGCGATGAAGACAGGTTGGCTCAAAGATAAGGACATCTGGTATTATCTAGATAAAGAGGGTGTCATGTTAACAGGCTTCCAAGAAATCGATGGTTCTCGTTATTATCTAAATGCAAGCGGAGCTATGCAAACAGGTTGGAAATGGTTAGACAATCATTACTACTACTTTGCAAGTAGCGGAGCCATGAAGACTGGCTGGTTCAAAGATAAGGACACATGGTACTATCTAGACAAGGAAGGTATCATGCTCACAGGCCTGCAAGAAATTGATGGTACTCGTTATTACCTTAATGCAAGCGGAGCTATGCAGACTGGTTGGAAATGGCTAGACAATCGTTATTACTACTTTGCAACTAGCGGAGCTATGAAGACAGGTTGGTTCCAAGATAAAGGGGTTAAGTATTATCTTGACGTTGAAACTGGTCAGATGGCAACTGGACTATACAAAGTAAATGGTGAAAGTTATTACTTTGATGCAAATGGTGCTATGCAGACTGGTTGGAAACAGCTGAATGGCAATTGGTATTATTTCCAAGCAGATGGTTCACTTCTAAGAAATGGAACAACACCTGATGGCTACAAGGTCAATCAAGATGGTATTTGGAGCTTAAATCCTGTAAAAGAGGAAGAAGTTCAGAACCATCAAGAAGATCCTAAGAAGGCTTCTGATAAGCCAGTAGAGAAGGAAGAAAAATCAGCAGAAGCGACTGAAAAAGATGAAGCTGCTGAAACAAAGCCGACTTTAAAGGCAGATAAAGAATAAGTGCTTTCTACCTCTAACTAAGTATTCGAGAAAACTCCCTTTGTGCTAGTCTTTCACTCACTACCTAGTTTTCTCATGAAATAGTATTTATATACATCTCAAAGAATTGATCAATGTTTTTAGGATGAGAATATTGATCAGCTTTGGGATGTTTTTTGATTCTTTATACCCTAAGTTGTTGAAAATAGCCCCTATCGTCTTCAAATCGAAATATTTTGATAAGAAATTTTAAAAAACACAGATTAGATAAATAAGAAAAATTATGGTATAATAAAACGATGCAAAAAAGGAGTATATATGGACATTTCAGAAATTCGTCAAAAAATTGACGCCAATCGTGAAAAATTAGCTTCTTTTAGGGGGTCTCTTTGACCTCGAAGGGTTAGAAGAAGAAATTGCCATTTTGGAAAACAAAATGACAGAACCTGATTTTTGGAACGATAATATTGCGGCTCAAAAAACGTCGCAAGAATTAAATGAACTAAAAAATACCTACAATACCTTCCATACCATGGAAGAGTTGCAGGATGAGGTTGCAATCTTACTAGACTTTTTAGCAGAGGATGAGTCTGTTAAGGATGAGTTGGTGGAGAAGCTAGCTGAGCTAGATCAGATGATGACTAGCTACGAGATGACCTTGCTCTTATCAGAGCCTTATGATCATAATAATGCTATTTTAGAGATTCACCCAGGATCTGGTGGAACAGAAGCCCAAGACTGGGGCGATATGCTCCTTCGTATGTACACTCGTTATGGTAACGCTAAAGGCTTTAAGGTTGAAGTCTTGGACTATCAAGCTGGTGATGAAGCAGGAATTAAGTCGGTGACCTTGTCTTTTGAAGGGCCAAATGCTTATGGGCTTCTTAAGTCGGAAATGGGAGTACATCGTTTGGTACGAATCTCGCCGTTTGACTCGGCCAAACGCCGTCACACCTCCTTTACTTCTGTAGAAGTTATGCCAGAGTTGGATGATACTATTGAAGTTGACATCCGAGAAGATGATATCAAAATGGATACCTTCCGCTCAGGTGGAGCAGGTGGACAGAATGTCAACAAGGTTTCAACGGGTGTTCGTTTGACCCACATTCCGACAGGGATTGTCGTTGCATCAACCGTTGACCGTACTCAGTACGGAAACCGTGATCGTGCGATGAAGATGCTCCAGGCAAAACTCTATCAAATGGAGCAGGAAAAGAAAGCTGCTGAGGTAGATGCCCTTAAGGGGGATAAGAAAGAAATCACATGGGGTAGCCAAATCCGCTCCTATGTATTTACCCCTTATACCATGGTCAAAGACCACCGTACCAGCTTTGAAGTTGCGCAGGTAGATAAGGTTATGGATGGAGACTTAGATGGATTCATCGATGCTTATCTGAAATGGCGTATTAGTTAATAGAAAGGAAGTCACATGTCGATCATTGAAATGAGAGATGTTGTCAAAAAGTATGACAACGGGACAACAGCCCTACGTGGCGTCTCTGTGAGTATTGAGCCAGGAGAGTTTGCCTATATCGTAGGTCCTTCGGGTGCAGGTAAGTCAACCTTTATCCGTGCCTTGTATCGTGAGGTTAAAGTAGAAAAAGGAAGCTTGCAGGTTGCAGGTTTTAATCTCGTGAAGATTAAAAAGAAAGATGTACCACTTTTGCGTAGAAACGTAGGAGTTGTCTTTCAGGATTACAAACTTTTGCCAAAGAAAACCGTTTATGAGAACATTGCTTATGCCATGGAGGTTGTCGGTGAAAGTCGTCGCAATATCAAAAAACGTGTTATGGAAGTCTTGGATCTTGTCGGTTTGAAACACAAGGTTCGTTCATTCCCTAATGAATTGTCAGGTGGTGAGCAACAACGTATCGCCATTGCGCGTGCTATCGTAAACAATCCTAAGGTCTTGATTGCGGACGAACCAACAGGTAACTTGGACCCAGATAACTCATGGGAAATCATGAACCTCTTGGAACGTATCAATCTTCAAGGAACCACAGTTTTGATGGCAACCCATAACAGTCAAATCGTAAATACCTTGCGCCACCGTGTCATTGCCATTGAGAATGGTCGCGTGGTTCGTGACGAAGCGAAAGGAGAGTACGGATACGATGATTAGTAGATTTTTCCGCCATCTATTAGAAGCTTTAAAGAGTTTAAAGCGTAATGGATGGATGACCATTGCTGCTGTCAGTTCGGTCATGATTACCTTGACCTTGGTTGCTATTTTTGCCTCAGTTATCTTTAATACTGCAAAATTGGCGACGGATATTGAAAACAACGTCCGCGTCATGGTTTATGTTCGTAAAGATGTTGAAGACAATAGCGAAACCATTGTCAAAGAGGGCCAGACAGTCACTAACAATGATTACCACAAGGTCTATGATGCCCTTAAGGCTTTGCCAGCAGTTAAAAATGTAACCTTCTCAAGTAAAGAAGAGCAATATGAAAAGCTGACTGAAACCATGGGTGACGAGTGGAAGGTTTTTGAAGGTGATGCCAATCCCCTTCACGATGCCTACATTGTCGATACCAATTCACCAAGTGATGTGAAACCAGTCGCTGAAGAAGCTAAAAAGATCGAAGGTGTCTCTGAAGTTCAAGACGGTGGTGCCAATACCGAACGTCTCTTCAAGCTAGCGTCCTTCATCCGTGTTTGGGGCTTAATCATTGCAGGACTCTTGATCTTCATCGCAGTTTTCTTGATTTCAAATACCATCCGTATTACCATCATTTCACGTAGTCGTGAAATCCAAATCATGCGTTTGGTTGGTGCCAAGAACGGCTACATCCGTGGCCCATTCTTGCTGGAAGGTGCCTTCATTGGACTATTGGGAGCAACCCTTCCATCTATCATGGTTTATCTTATCTATAACCGTGTCTACCAATCTGTTAACCCATCATTGGTTGGACAAAACCTATCTCTGATTACACCAGATACCTTTATTCCTTTGATGGTTGGTCTCTTGTTTGTTATCGGAATCTGTATTGGTTCACTTGGATCAGGAATCTCCATGCGTCGATTCTTGAAAATCTAAGCCAATTATTATTGCTAATACACATAAAAGTGGGATGCAATCGAGGACTCAGAGAGTCAGATTGCCCTGCTTTTTTGTTTTGAACTTGCCCTACAAGTTGCTTGCCAATTTGCTGGAAACAGTGTATGATAAGAAAGGACCTTTTTGTCATAAGAGCTGATGGAGGAGGCTGGCAATCCGATGATAGAAGTAGTGAATAGACACTTTCATCAAGCGATACAAGCAATCACGAGCTCTTTCTAGCTAAAATGAATGAAATATGAGGATAAGATGAAACAATTTTTAGAAAAGGCGAGCGTGCTCTCTCTGTCTTTAGTATTGATCACATCGTTTTCAATCTCGAGTGCCCTCCCTGCTATGTTTGACTATTACCAGGGTTATTCGACAGGTCAGGTCGAGCTTTTGGTCAGTCTCCCTTCCTTTGGAATTATGGCTATGCTCTTATTGAACGGAGTTTTGGAGCGCATTTTTCCTGAGCGTCTCCAATTAACCTTGGGACTTTTGATCCTTTCAATCAGTGGAACTGCACCTTTCTGGTATCAAGGTTACTACTTTGTCTTTGTCACTCGTCTTCTTTTTGGACTGGGTGTTGGGATGCTCAATGCAAAGGCTATCTCCATTATTAGTGAACGATACCATGGTAAAACTCGTATCCAGATGCTTGGCTTTCGTGGTTCTGCCGAGGTAGTAGGTGCCTCTATCTTAACCTTGGCGGTTGGGCAACTTTTGGCCTTTGGGTGGACCGCAACCTTCCTAGCCTATGCAGCAGGTTTAGTGGTTCTTGTACTCTTCCTTCTCTTTGTCCCTTATAACAAAGAAGAAGTTCATGAGTCCAAGCAAAAGACAGAAGAAGTAGTAAGATTGACTCGCTCTATGAAACAGTTGATTTTCTTTCTAGCCATCGGGGCTGCAGTTATTGTATGTACCAATACAGCCATTACCTTCCGTATTCCTAGTCTCATGATTGAGGCGGGCTTTGGAGATGCTCAATTGTCAAGCCTGGTACTCAGTGCCATGCAGTTGATTGGGATTCTGGCGGGAATTAGCTTTTCTTTCCTCATCTCTGCCTTTAAGGAAAAACTTTTATTGGTTGCGGGTGTAACCTTTGGTATCGGGCAAATCATCATTGCTCTCTCACCTTCTCTCTGGGTAGTCGTTGCAGGTTCGGTCTTAGGAGGCTTTGCCTATAGCATCGCTCTCACAACCGTCTTTCAGTTGGTTTCTGAGAAAATACCTGCCAAGCTTCTCAATAAAGCAACTTCCTTTGCAGTTTTGGGATGTAGTTTTGGTGCGTCATTAACACCCTTTGTTCTTTCAGGAATTGGCTTAGTAACAACGAATGGTCGAATGACCTTTATCATTCTAGGAGTATGGATGATTGTTACTTCTTGTCTGGTTTCCTATCTGTTGAAAAAGAGAGTTTAAAAAGCGAAAAGATGATGAGTTTGCGAGTCCTTAAGCATACAGTGAAGTGTTGAAAGTTATGTAGAGTAAAAAATAATTATTAACAGAGTTTTATGGAGTATAGAAGGCTCAGAAATGCTCCAATAAGTTGCTTTATCAAAGGCTCATTATTCATACAAAAAGAGGTCGGGATTTTGTCCCGGCCTCATTCTTTTTTGAATTTGATTTTCAAAGAGTATTAAAGTCTTTGCCAAAAGAAGTCAATGATATAGGTCAAGCCATAAGTATAAACCACGAGGGTAAAGGGCTTGGTCAAGACGATAATAGTCATGTAACGCTTGAAGCTCATTTTGGTCAGAGCTGCCAGCATACAGAGAAAGTCTGCTGGACTAACTGGCCAAATCATCATAATGATAAAGAATCGATCAAAGCGATTGCCCTTGTCTAACCAGCCGATGTACTTATCATAGGTACGCTTGCTAACGACAGACTGGACAAAGGGAGCACCGTAAAGTCGCACTAGGTAAAAGATAATGGCGCAACCAATGACAATGCCAATGTAATTGTAAATAGTCCCCACGATATGACCATAGATAAAGACACCAGCGACCGATGTCAGAGCACCAGGAATGATAGGAACCACCGTCTGCAAAATCTGTAAAAAGATAAAGAGTGGAGGCCCCCAGATGCCTGCCTGTTGGATAAAGGCAGAGAGGGTTTCCTTGGACTGTAAAATCCCAGCCTGATAGGCCCAGATGCAGAAGATCAAGGTGCCAACTCCACCAACGATAGATGAAATATGAATCACTTGTTGCAGAAGGGGTGAAATAGTTTTCATTTGAATATTCTGTGACATGTAAAATCCTCTTAAGTAGTATAAATCTACTATACCATATTTTGAGGAGAAAGACTATCTGTATTCTAGGTGTGACTTTGACACAAGTATGATAAAATGATAGTAAGAAAATGACAGCTTAGAATGAGGAAACTAACATGTTAGGATTAAGCTTTAATGGAACTTGGCGCAACTACCAAAAACAAGTCTTGGATAAGTTTCAAGAATATCAAGCAGATGGACATGTTCACCTTGTGGCAGCACCAGGATCTGGCAAGACAACCATTGGTATCGAGTTGATGGCTCGCTTTGATAATCCTGCTCTCGTCTTGGTACCGACGGTTACCATTCGGGAACAGTGGGTGGATAGAATTCGCCAGGCCTTTTTAGAGGATGAGAACCAAGTCACAAGTCTTGTGTCTCAAAATCTCAAGGACATGAAGCAAATCACCATCGCTACCTACCAAGCCTTTCATAGTGCTATGCAACAGGTCCAGTCTCAAGAAGAGAATGGTGAGACGGTGGATTTTGGCGGTTTTGATCTCATTGCTAGTCTTAAGGAGCAGGGAGTTGAAACCCTCTGTCTGGACGAATGCCACCATTTGAGAAATGAATGGTGGAGAAGTCTGGAAGATTTCCGTAAGAAATATCCGAAGCTACAGGTCATTTCTCTTACAGCAACCCCTCCCTATGATAGTGAACCAGAACTCTGGGCTCGTTATCTCCAGATGTGTGGGGAGATCGACCAAGAAATCACGGTGCCAGAGTTGGTCAAGGAGGAGACCCTTTGTCCCCACCAAGACTTTGTTTATATCTGTACTCCGACCAAGGAAGAGGAGAAGGTTCTTCAGGACTTTGAAGATGCCAAGTGGCAGTATCTCAGTCACTTAGTGGATGAACCTGAGTTTAAGGAGTTAATTGCTAGCTCCAAGGTTCTTAATGGCCAAATCTCGGCAGATCTACTTCTTGAAGATCCCAAGTATCTCTCGGCCATCCTCATTTATCTTCATTCTCAAAAGCTAGAAATCCCTCAATACTTAAAGGATCTCAT
This sequence comes from Streptococcus infantis, assembly GCF_047460875.1. Lineage (GTDB taxonomy): Bacteria > Bacillota > Bacilli > Lactobacillales > Streptococcaceae > Streptococcus > Streptococcus infantis_AA. The sequence goes on from NZ_JASHFI010000013.1 coordinate 42,677, forward strand.
TGGCAGTAAAAGCCTTCCTTCGCTGAACTACTACTGGATGGAGGTCCTTCTCCAAGGAATTCTCTACCAGACACCTGATTGGTACCAGGCAAGCCCAGACTATATCAAAGAGATAGAAAGGGACATGAAGGCCAGGGGCTTGATTGACAAACGCCAGCTTTTCTTGGTTCGAAATAAGATCAATGATCAAATTCTCAATCAATCCTTGGGGAAATTATCTGGAATTGCTGATATCTTTGCGACCGAGTATGCTAGCCTCGGAAAAGACTTGAGACAACTAGTCCTAGCAGACTATATCCGCAAGGACTTTGCTAACTATCTAGGGGATGATCAGGCTCCCATCAGTCAACTGGGGGTTCTCCCTTACTTTGAAAGCATTCGCCGAAGTGCTCAGAAACAGGGGATTTCTGTTCCCCTAGCAGTGCTTTCGGGAAGTGTGGTTATCGTGCCAACTAGTGTCAGGAAGGAGCTCCAAGCACTCTTGCCAACGGTCGCTTTGACCTTCTCAGCCATTGGTCAACTAGATCCAGATGCCTATCTTCAGGTAGGTTTTCCCTCAACCTGTAAAGGTATGGTAGGGGCTGTAACTGAGCTCTTTCAAAGGGGTGCCATCCAAGTCTTGATCGGGACCAAGTCTCTCTTAGGTGAAGGGTGGGATGCGCCTTGTGTTAATTCTCTGATCTTAGGTAGTTTTGTGGGGAGCTTTATGCTCAGCAATCAGATGCGAGGGCGTGCCATTCGTGTCTGGTCAGGCCATCCAGAAAAGACCAGCAATATCTGGCATCTAGTCGCTATCAAACCCTATACCAAAAATCTTTTCTTGCGGGAAAAGGAAAATGGAGAGGAAGTAGATAAGGATAATTCCTATCAAGATTTACTCAGTCTAATTCGTCGTATGGAGCATTTTCTAGGTTTATCCTATAAGGAGGATACCATCGAGACAGGGCTGGATCGCTTGGACTTCCCTAAACCACCCTTTAAGAAAAGTAAGATTAAAGCCTATAATCAGAAGATCAAGGAATTGTCCAAGGACCGTAGCTCCCTTCGCAAAAAATGGCAGGAGGCGTTAGTAGTTGCGGATAAACTGGAGATTGTCAATGAGGTAGCGACGGATCGTAAGCAAATCCCTCTCTTGACACTAGTCGATGCTGAAAAGTGGGTTCGCTATTCTTTCTTATTGATTGCAGTTAATCTCCTCCTCTATCTTTTTAAAACAAATGGTATTCGTCTTGCTTGGTTAACGACTATTAGTCTTGTCTTGCTTACTATTGCTCTGGTTCGTTATTTCTTTTACAAGAGTCCTTATGTACGTCTACGTCAGGTGGGTGAAGGTATTCGTAATGCCATGCTAAAGATGGGGTATCTTTCCGATGATCAGTCGCGCGTGCAGGTGGAAGAAGATAAGGATAGCTATTGCATTTTTGCCTATCTCAAGGGTGGCAGTATGCGAGATAAGGAGCTCTTCTCTCAGACCTTGGGTGAATTCTTTGCTCCCGTGGACAATCAACGCTACCTCTTAGTAGCTAAAAAAGCACCAGAAGGTCAATCCAAGTATTTTGTAGTTCCTAGCCTCTTTGAAAAGCGCAAGGAAGAAGCTCAGCTCTTTCTAGACGCAATCGCACCTCAGCTAGGTGATTACCAGTTAGTCTACACCCGCAACGAAGCAGGCCGAAAAATCCTGCTCGAAGCCAGACTCAAATCCCTAGCCAACAAAAACGACCGTATCATCACCAAGAAAAAGGTCAAAAGTGCTTTGAAATAGAAAAAATCACAATATATAAATAAATTTTCTTAAAAGATAAACACAAATAGAGACAGTAAGAAACGATTGACTGGTTCCAATAAGAAGGAGAAAAAAGTAAAAGTAGAAGAAGCGAGAACAGTGGCAGGATAAAAATAAACGTCTGTAGATATATTATTATTTAAAGGCGTTTTTTGGTGGATTCGTGGTATAATTTTTATAAAAGTAGGCGCTATGAAATATTTTGTTTTTTAGAAAGAAATACTATGGATGATAGATTTATTACATTAAAGCACATTGATACTTCAGTAGCAGCTAAAAATGTTGCTAAATTACTTGAAGAAAATAAAACTTATTTCTTAAATGGGAACTGGGGTTCTGGAAAAACAGAATTTCTAGTTGAAGTTGGTAAGAATACTAATAAAAAATTAGTTACGATAGACTTTTGGAGATTAAGCGATAACCGCTCAACGATTGAGATTGTTTTTTCAAAATTACACCCGTTGGTATATAGCCTTTTAAGGATTTTCATAGTTTTATGTGTCGCAGTTTCTATCTTAATGACTAATGTAGTTGATTTGGGTTTAAGTTCTTTTTTTGAATCTTTTTGTGTTAAATTAATTATTGGGAGTATTGTTTTATTAGTAGCAATCTATCAATTTTTTAAAATCAAATCAGATGGTTTTTACAGTTGTTTACTAACTTCTAAATGTCTATCATTATCTCGAAAAGTATTAGTTATTGATGATTTTGATCGAATGTCTAACAAACAACAAGAGGAGAGTTATAAAATTTTTAGCTTGCTTGATGGCAAGATTCCAATTGTTTTTGTTGGAGATATTGAGAAAGTGCATCTTAACGACAATAATTTCCTCTCTAAAATTATTGATAGACGGATAGAACTACCATTTGTTCTTCACCCATCAAATATTTGGCAAGATTATTTTGAGTTGTTAAGTAAAAAACTCAATACGAGTTTGTCAGATGATTTTTGGAGAAGATTTAGCTTTGAAAACAGAAATTTGCGAGATCGTAATCATTTTAATGACTATGTCAATCAAGAATTCTTTTCAAGGAAGAAGTTTGAACATGTTCAAGAAGAACAGCAACTTTGGATTATCTACGCTTATCTTTTTTATCCTGAATTATATAAACAACTATTAAAGAACGAAGAAATAAAAGTTAAGGATGATGAAGAAACAAGTTTTACAGAGATTTTCAAGTTTGGACGAAGCATACAGGAAATATTATCTGACATTCAGCAATCAGACCATAACCAATATCCACCGAACTATAAAAAGAATAAACCAGCCTATTTTCTCTATGAAGAACCTCTAAATCATACAAAAGAGGAATTTAATACATTACTTGAAACAGACAGTAATGAATTATCCAGAGAACTAAGAGAGGCAAACTATAACAAAGATTTTTATCAATATCTCTCAAGCGAATATAAATCTTTTTCTGAAATTCAGAAAGCTAAACTACTACGTATTACTATACAGGAATCTCTGAAATCTTATAATAGCTCTGCAATGGACTATATTGTTGAAGAAAAATTGAATGAAGAAATCCCTAGATATGAGAGAAATACTCCTTTAAGCAAGGAAACAATAGCTAGGATTGTAAATTTTTGGGAAACTATTCTTAGGAAAGAAGGTTTAGACCAGTCTGAAATCATTTATTTTATGGAAAAGCATAGAGTACTTAGCTTCCATGATTTGGGACTTCACTATACAAAATTAGAGATTAATAATGAAAATTTTGCCAAGCTAAATCGGAAAGATTTCTTCCTATTGACCTATCTAAGTGCGGTTAATAAATTTGGGCAATTTAAGAAATGGGATAGTAGTATATGGAATGCGATAGATTGTTTTGGAGATAAGGAATTTTTATCATTTTGGAAATTTCAAGGGATTCTATCTACTGATGAGAATTATTTTGATTTTGATATTATCCCAGAAAATATGATCTATACTCTTTGGATAGGTAAATACACTTTTGAACCACCACATGATTTTGAAGATTATAGGGAGGATGTTATTAAAAAGATTCGCCTGAAACTTGATCAGCTGGAATCAAAAGGATTCACATTTGATGAGAAAATAGATGGAGAACATAGACGCAGGGATTAGGATTTTAAAATTTGGGTATTTTTCTAGTTTATTGCTTATTTCTTACCGTTACACTAAATTAGCATTTTCTATAAAAATTACTTGCTCTACTCAGGTCGAGTGGTTTTTATAGAATTATGATAAAATAGGAGTAATAATACATTTTTGAAAGATTTTTAGATACAACTTTGTTTCCATATTTCCTGGAAACGGATAGAAAGTAAGGAGAAAGATGGAACAAACTAACCAAAAATCCCAGTGTCAACAACTCTGGGCGGAAAATAAATACCTTGTTTTGAGCCATTCAAGCAATATTTACAAGGATATTCGCCAGTATCTCAAGCAAGAAGTGGTGGAGCTAAGTCAGGTTCAAGAGATGATTGACTGTGCCTGCCATATTCCAGAACACAGAGGTCAGGTTTGCAACGCTTTTCAGCATATTTGGGGCTATTTTAAAAAGCAAGCCAGCCTTGATGAGCGCAAAGACTATATGCTCTTGCTGGATCGCTATCGCTTTGGCCAAGCTTCCAAGCAAGACTTGATTGCTAGAACTAGAGATTTGCTTGAGCGTTACCCAAATGCTTATCTGCAAGATTCGACCTTGTTGAAAGGAGACTCCCATGAGACTTTGGCATGAGGACTTGATTCCACAACTTCCCCGTCCGCAGCTCTTGGGGCAACATCGAGAGTGCTGCGCCCTTCGTGGCAATGGCTGGGGCAGAAAGCATGCGACGGTTGACTATGTCTTTACCCACTCGCCTTATCGTCTCTATGCCTATCATCGCTTGATCATGGAGGAGATGGCTGACCGTGGCTACAAGGTTAGTCCGGAGTGGCTGGACAAGAACTACCGTGGCAAGACCTGCCCTTCCTATGAAGACTTAGCAGAGGAGAAGCTGAATAGCCCTATCTATAGCGAGCATGACAATGCCTACTATGAGGAGTGTCTGGCTAATCTCCGAGAGAAGGGGATAGAGCTGGAGTAATAGTCAGGATTAACTCTAATTTAGAACTCTTTTCGTAATTTTTTCGAATAATAAAAATGAGACCTTTAGAATGATTCTAAGGTCTTCTTTTTGTAAGTATTTGGATTTACTTTTAATAACTTTTGAGTTATAATTTTAAAAAGCTAAGCGTGAACTAAAGGACTTAAAAGAAAGAGGGATAAGTGATGAAGAATAGTGCCGTTGGGAGTAACTGGAAGGATGTTCGGTCTCAACTCTTTACCAAGGAAGAAATTCTTGAAAGTGATATGCGAGTAGCTATCATGAGTGAGTTAATTGAAGCTAGACATGAGCAAGGAATTAGCCAGAAAAAGTTAGAAGAACTTAGTGGAGTGAGCCCGCCAGTCATAGCTAGGATGGAAACAGGAAAGACCAGTCCTCAGTTGGATACCGTCTTAAAAGTTCTAGCCAGTTTAGGCAAGACACTAGCAGTCGTCCCACTTGAACAGGGAAAGAGTTGATAGGAAGAAGTTGGAAAACTTTAACAAATTTAACAGTTATAGTGCCTCAAGTGTATAATATAGATAAACCAACTTATAGTCTTTTCTAATAACAAGCCATAGTCATCTTTCAGTTTACTCAAGTTTGACTATGAACATGGCTATCTTGAAAATCTGTTAATCATTGTCTATCAAAGGATTTGGGGAATCTTCTCCAAATCTTTTTTTTTGCTTTAAAAAGCGATATAGTTTCAAACTATATCAAAGCCTAATTTTTTACAATTATACAGATGATTTCTTTTCTGTTAAGATAGTTTCAACAACAATTTTTGGAGGACAAAACATGTCAACTACAATTATCGGTTTCCCTCGTTTGGGTGAATTCCGCGAATTAAAATTTACAACTGAAAAATACTTTAGAAAAGAAATCTCAGAAGAAGAACTCTTGGCTGCGGCTAAAGAATTGCGTGCAAAACACTGGAACATCGTCAAAGAAAAAGGCATCACTGAAATCCCATCAAATGACTTTTCACACTATGACAACTTCCTTGATGCTGCCTTCCTTTTCAACGTAGTTCCTGCATCTGTTCAAAACTTGGACTTGTCAGATCTTGAACGCTACTTTGCTTTGGGTCGTGGTTACCAAGGAGAAAAAGGGGATGTTCGCGCCCTTCCAATGAAGAAATGGTTTAATACCAACTACCACTATATCGTTCCAAAATTTGAAAAAGACACTCAAGTAAAATTGGCTGGTCACAAGATCTTTGATGAGTTCCAAGAAGCTAAAGAGCTTGGACTTAACACTCGTCCTGTCCTTGTAGGTCCATTCACTTTCCTTCAATTGTCAGACTTTGAAGAAGGTGTGAAAGCAGAAGACTTCGTAGATAGCTTAGTGGCTGCTTACCAAGAGGTTTTTGCGAAATTGGCTGAACTTGGTGCAACTCGTATCCAACTCGACGAAGCTGCTCTTGTCAAAGATTTGACAGAAGAAGAAAAAGCCCTCTTCTTGAACATCTACAACAAACTCTTGGCTGACAAAAAAGGTCTTGAAGTCTTGCTTCAAACATACTTCGGTGACGTTCGTGACGTTTACGCTGACCTTGTGAAATTGCCAGTAGATGCGATTGGTCTTGACTTCGTTGAAGGTAAGAAAACTCTTGAACTCGTTAAAAGTGGATTCCCAGCTGACAAGACTCTTTATGCAGGTATTGTCAATGGTAAGAACATCTGGCGTAACAACTACGAAAAGAGCTTGGCTGTTCTTGAGCAAATCCCAGCTGAAAATATCGTTTTGACAAGCTCATGTTCACTTCTTCATGTGCCATTTACAACTGCTAATGAAGAATTCGAACCAGCTATCTTGAACCACTTCGCATTTGCAGTTGAAAAATTGGATGAAATCCGTGACTTGGATGCTATCCGCAACGGTCAAGGAGCAGAAGCTCTTGCAGCTAACAAAGAACTCTTTGCGACTGAACGTGTTGGTGAAAATGCGGAACTTCGTGCGCGTATCGCTGGATTGACTGACGCAGACTACACTCGTTTGCCAGCATTCGCAGAACGTGAAGCAATCCAAGAAGAAGCATTCAAACTTCCAGCTCTTCCAACAACAACGATCGGTTCATTCCCTCAAACTAAGGAAGTTCGTGCTAAACGTTTGGCCTTCCGTAAGGGTGAATTGTCACAAGAAGAATACGATGCCTTCCTTGCTGAAACCATCGACGAATGGATCAAATGGCAAGAAGAAGTTGGATTTGACGTGCTTGTACACGGTGAATTCGAGCGTAACGACATGGTTGAGTACTTCGGTCAAAACTTGTCAGGTTACCTCTTCTCTAAGAACGGTTGGGTACAATCATACGGTATGCGTGGGGTTAAACCACCAATCATCTGGGGTGATGTCACTCGTCTCAACCCTATCACTGTCAAATGGTCTAGCTATGCACAAAGCCGTACTGACAAACCTGTTAAAGGTATGTTGACTGGACCTGTTACAATTCTTAACTGGTCATTCCCACGTGAAGACATCTCTATCAAGGATTCTACTCTTCAAATCGCTCTTGCAATCAAGGATGAAGTTCTTGACCTTGAAGCTGCAGGCGTGAAAATCATCCAAATCGACGAGGCTGCTCTTCGTGAGAAATTGCCACTCCGTCGTAGCGACTGGTACGAAGACTACCTTGACTGGGCTATTCCAGCCTTCCGTTTGGTACACTCAACAGTAGCACCAGACACACAAATCCACACTCACATGTGTTACTCAGAATTTACAGATATCATCCCAGCTATCGACAACTTGGATGCCGACGTTATCTCATTTGAAGCAAGCCGTTCAAACCTTGAAATCTTGGACGAACTCAAAGCGAAAAATTTCCAAACAGAAGTTGGACCTGGGGTTTACGATATCCACTCTCCTCGTGTGCCTAACGAAGGCGAAATCGACCACACTATCGAAGCCATCCTTGCTAAAGTACCAAGCAAGAAAGTATGGATCAACCCTGACTGTGGTTTGAAAACACGTGGTATTCCAGAAACTAAAGAAAGCTTGATCCGCCTTGTAGAAGCTGCTAAAGCTGCGCGTGAGAAATTGTAAGAAAAGACATTTCTCCATACATGGTTGATCAGTAAGAAATCAACTAGAAAAGGTTCATACATATGTTACGTCAAACACCGTCCCTCTCATTTGAAGTTTTCCCTCCAAACCCAGCAGTAGGCAATGACAAAATTATTGCAGCTCTGCAAAACATGCAAGATTTGGCTCCACACTTTATCAGTGTGACTGCCAGCAATAATAAATTTAATATCAAAGAGACGACGGTTCGTTTGGCAGACTATATCCAAAATGACTTGGAGATTCCAACCATTGCTCACTTGCCAGCTATCTATCTGACCAAGGATAAGGTGGCTGAGACCATTGCAGATTTGGATAAGGTTGGGGTTCAGAAAATCTTGGCTTTGCGTGGAGATCTCATTCCTGATGTGGAACCACAAAAGGACTTCCGTTACGCGACTGATTTGATCGAGTTTATTAAGGAACAGGCGCCACACTTTGAAATTATTGGCGCTTGTTACCCAGAAGGGCACCCTGATTCGCCAAACCAAATCTCAGATATTCAAAATCTGAAAAGAAAAGTAGATGCAGGCTGTTCAAGTCTTGTCACCCAGCTTTTCTTTGATAATGAGCGTTTCTACGATTTCCAGGACAAGTGCACCTTGGCTGGTATTGATGTACCGATTCATGCGGGTATCATGCCAATCCTGAATCGTAACCAAGCTCTTCGTCTCTTGAAGACTTGTGAGAATATCCATCTTCCACGTAAGTTTAAAGCTATCTTAGACAAGTATGAGAATGACCCTGAGTCACTCAGAGCAGCAGGACTTGCCTATGCCGTGGACCAAATCGTGGACTTAGTAACTCAGGACGTTGCAGGTGTGCATCTCTACACTATGAACAATGCAGATACTGCTCAGTACATTCACCAAGCAACCCATGCCTTGTTTAATCACCAATCTTTAGGATAATAAAAAGCAAACCATTCTTCTTTTCATGGAGGAATGGTTCCTTTTTAATAGAAAAGCCAGCACTTTTTAAGAAAAATATGATAAAATAGACTCTGTACGTACTTGATACAAAGATGAGGGTATAAACGATATTTAAGCAGTCTTAATCTTATGTCAAAGAGATGTAAGTTAAAGAATCAGAACTAAAGTAATTTCGGAGTTGAACACGGGCTAAATCCCTAGTGAAAAAGATAGATTTCCTGGTATGTATCGCACACTGCGTCAATCTATGCTATCATGCGTAATTGAACCCGCCTACAACTCTGTGGAAAAAGATAAATCTACCTAAGAGCGTTCGCTCTGTCGTTTGATTTCCTATTTTCCTTTGAGTTGCTTAACGGCTTGGTATCTTGATCTTTGTAGGCAAGGCGTATAATATTATCAATCCAAAGGGGATTAAAATGACAAAACAAGTGTTTCAAACGACTTTTGCGGGTCGTGAGTTGATTGTAGAGACTGGTCAGGTTGCTAAGCAAGCAAATGGCTCTGTTGTCGTGCGTTATGGTGAGTCAACTGTCTTGACTGCTGCTGTTATGTCTAAGAAGATGGCAACAGGGGATTTCTTCCCACTTCAAGTCAACTACGAAGAAAAAATGTATGCAGCTGGGAAGTTTCCTGGTGGCTTCATGAAACGTGAAGGACGTCCTTCAACAGATGCGACTTTGACAGCGCGTTTGATTGACCGTCCAATCCGTCCGATGTTTGCGGAAGGTTTCCGTAATGAAGTGCAAGTGATCAATACGGTTCTTTCTTACGATGAAAATGCATCTGCACCAATGGCAGCTATGTTTGGTTCATCATTGGCCTTGTCTATCTCAGATATTCCATTTGACGGACCAATCGCTGGGGTACAAGTAGGTTATGTGGATGGCCAAATCATCATCAACCCTAATCAAGAACAAGCAGAGCAATCGCTTCTTGAATTGACAGTAGCAGGTACTAAGCACGCCATCAACATGGTAGAGTCTGGTGCCAAAGAATTGTCAGAAGAAATCATGTTGGAAGCTCTTCTCGAAGGACACGAAGCCGTTAAAGAATTGATTGCCTTCCAAGAAGAAATCGTTGCGGCAGTCGGTAAGGAAAAAGCAGTAGTTGAATTACTTCATGTAGATGAGGAATTGCAAGCCGAAATCATCGCAGCCTACAACAGTGACCTTCAAAAAGCTGTTCAAGTTGAAGAAAAATTGGCGCGTGAAGCTGCGACTCAAGCAGTAAAAGATCAAGTAACAGCAGTTTACGAAGAAAAATATGCAGACCACGAAGAATTTGACCGTATCATGCGTGATGTGGCTGAAATCTTAGAACAAATGGAACATGCTGAAGTGCGCCGTTTGATCACTGAAGACAAGGTTCGTCCTGACGGCCGTAAGGTTGATGAAATCCGTCCTTTGGATGCGGTTGTTGACTTCCTTCCTCGCGTACACGGTTCAGGTCTCTTTACTCGTGGACAAACCCAAGCCCTTTCTATCTTGACTTTGGCACCAATGGGTGAAACGCAAATCATTGATGGCTTGGATCCAGAGTACAAGAAACGCTTTATGCACCACTATAACTTCCCACAATACTCTGTAGGGGAAACAGGTCGTTATGGTGCGCCTGGTCGTCGTGAAATTGGTCACGGTGCCCTAGGTGAGCGTGCTCTTGCTCAAGTCTTGCCAAGCTTGGAAGAATTCCCATATGCGATCCGCTTGGTAGCTGAGGTCTTGGAATCAAATGGTTCTTCATCTCAAGCTTCTATCTGTGCGGGAACTCTTGCCCTTATGGCTGGTGGTGTGCCAATCAAGGCACCAGTAGCAGGTATTGCCATGGGTCTCATCTCAGATGGAAATAACTACACAGTATTGACAGATATCCAAGGTTTGGAAGACCACTTTGGAGATATGGATTTTAAGGTTGCAGGTACTCGTGATGGTATTACAGCCCTTCAGATGGATATCAAGATCCAAGGGATTACTGCTGAAATCTTGACGGAAGCTCTTGCTCAAGCCAAGAAAGCTCGTTTTGAAATCCTTGATGTGATCGAAGCTACTATTCCAGAAGTGCGTCCAGAATTGGCTCCAACTGCTCCGAAAATTGATACCATCAAGATTGATGTGGACAAGATTAAGATTGTCATCGGTAAGGGTGGAGAAACCATCGACAAGATTATCGCTGAAACAGGAGTTAAGATTGATATCGACGAAGAAGGTAACGTATCTATCTACTCTAGCGACCAAGTTGCCATTAACCGTGCTAAAGAGATTATTGCTGGTTTGGTTCGTGAAGCTAAAGTGGACGAAGTCTACCATGCCAAAGTTGTTCGTATCGAGAAATTTGGTGCCTTTGTCAACCTCTTTGACAAGACAGATGCCCTCGTACACATCTCTGAAATGGCTTGGACACGTACCAATAATGTAGAAGATTTAGTTCAAATTGGTGATTTTGTAGATGTGAAGGTTATTAAGATCGATGAAAAAGGTCGTGTAGATGCTTCTATGAAGGCACTCTTGCCACGTCCGCCAAAACCTGAACGTTCAGAAGAAAAAGGGGATAAAGGTCATCGTCATGGCGATCGTCCTCGTCACCACCACAAGGACCACAAACCTAAGAAAGAAACTACAGAAACACCAAAAGACTCAGAATAAGAAAGGAGAAATGTATGGGATGGTGGCGTGAAACCATTGATATCGTAAAAGAAAATGATCCAGCGGCTCGCACTACCTTGGAAGTCTTGCTGACTTATCCTGGTGTGAAAGCCTTGGCTGCTCACCGTCTCTCTCATTTTCTCTGGAAGCACGGTTTCAAGCTTTTAGCTCGTATGCACAGCCAGTTTTGGCGTTTTTGGACGCAGATAGAGATTCACCCTGGAGCTCAGATAGAATCAGGTGTCTTTATTGACCATGGAGCAGGACTTGTGATTGGGGAAACAGCTATCGTTGAAAAAGGTGTTCTTCTCTACCATGGGGTTACTCTTGGTGGGACAGGTAAGGATAGTGGCAAACGCCATCCGACTGTTCGTAAAGGAGCGCTCATTTCTGCTCATGCCCAAGTCATTGGACCTGTAGAAATCGGTGAAAATGCCAAAGTCGGTGCCGCTGCGGTCGTTGTGGCAGATGTTCCTAGCGATGTAACGGTTGTCGGTATTCCTGCTAAGATTGTTCGAGTTCACGGGCACAAGGATGAACCAACCATTCACGAAGTCGAAGAAAAACGTGAATACTACGTCAATAAACTTGAGCATGCTAGAGAAGCCAGTCACAGGTCGTCTGGTTTGTAGAGGATACCTATATGATTCAAGCAAGAAACAAGTTAAGCCAAGAGGAGTTATCTGAGGCGAAAAAACTAATAAACTATTGCCAAGCCTATGATGGAACTTATCGTGTTCCTTATCTCTCTAACATGCTTAATTTTGACCCAAACATGCCCGCATTTTTCCTTTTTTACGAAAAAGGCGAACTTGTTGGTTTGTTAACTGTCTATGCTGATGACCAAGATGTGGAAGTGACGATACTGGTTCATCCAGATTATCGTCGTCAGGGAATTGCACGTGCTTTGTTTACTAGCTTTGAGAAAGAAACGACTTCTTTCCCTATTCGTTCAGTGACTTTTCAGACAGAACGTATTTTTCTAGAGCGTCATCCAGATTTTGTCAGCAACTGGGGACTTGTAGAGGATGAAGAGACAGAAACCTGGTTAGGTAAGGATAGAAGACCATACCCGTTAGCAAACGTTTCTAATCTCGAAGTTTTGTTAGCAGATAGCTCGTATCAGGAGCAAATTAGTCAGTTAAAATTTCAGGCATTTTCAGAGGAACATGAATCTAGAGAAGTTGTGGATAGATATGTCGCTGAAGCTCTGAAGGATCCAGAAAGTCGCTTATATATTTTACTAAAGAATGATCAGGTTATTGGGACTTGCACAGTTGATCTATCGAGTAATACGAATTACCTCTATGGTTTAGCAATAGCTGAGCTTGAACGTGGGCAAGGCTACGGAAGCTATATAGCAAAATCCCTCGTCAACAAACTGATTGAGCAAAATGACAAGGAGTTTCAGATTGCCGTGGAAGATAGCAATGTAGGTGCCAAACGTTTGTATGAAAAGATTGGCTTTGTTAAACAGACCCAGGTGGTTTATCTGAATGCGAAAGAGTAATAAATGCTATTAGAAGAATTTGAAAATGTACCTGCTGTTATCGAGCCAACTGATCGAAGCCTCCTTAGTGGTGGAGAAGTTTGTGATACCATTATCTTGTCTTTTAATGGAGAAATCCTTGAACGAGTAAAACAGATAGATGGTGTCTACGAAGGTGGCTACCTTACCAATCTAAATGGCAAACTGCCATGGTATATCTATGAAAAAGATGGGAGTAAGGTAGCAGTTGCTATGGCTACTATTGGAGCTCCAATGGTTGTTGGACTCTTAGAAGAACTAAAAGCAAGAGGATTTAAGAACTTTATTGTTTTGGGATCTTGCGGAGTTCTAGACCAGTCTATTCAAGCAGATAAGATTATCTTACCAAGCTCGGCTTTACGTGATGAAGGTACTAGTTATCACCATGCTCCAGCAAGTGATGAAATAGCCTATGAGCAATCTCTACTCTTAACTATGGAAAAAGCCTTGGATAAAGCTGGCATTGAGCATATTCGAACAAAGTCTTGGACCACAGATGCCTTCTATCGTGAGACAGCTGCTAAGGTCAAACGAAGACTAGCAGCAGGAGCTAGAGTTGTAGATATGGAAGCTTCAGCTATCATGGCCTGGGCTCAATATCGACTAGCCAATGTCTATCAATTTTTCTACACAGCTGACTATGTCGACCATCAAAATCACGAATGGGATGCTAGACGCGAGGATAGAAAAGCGGATGCTATGACTTTCTTTGAGATAGCATTAGTAATTGCTAGAGATTTGGATTGAAACTACTCTCTACTAATAATAGGTACGAATTGGAATTACTGTTGTCTGGCTTATTTTCCTTGTCCAGCAAGGATTTTGCTGAATACTTTGATTAGCTTAGGTCTAATCATCTGGGTCTATCCCGCTAAGTGAAGGCGAAGCAGAACTAGAAAGGGAACTACAAGAATGGCAGTATATTTTTACGGCTGTATCACCATGGATGGCTACTTGGCAGACAGCCAGCACAGGATAGACTGGCTGCATCAGCTTGGTTCTGTAGAGGATACAGGCTATGATGACTTTTACAGACAAATGGATATCACCATCATGGGCAAGCGGACCTTTGAGGAAATCCAAGATTTGCAAGATGTAGAAAGTTTTTATCAAGCTACGGAAAACTATGTCTTTACGCATGATAGGCACCTGCCTGTCAGCAATTACCAGCCAGTAGCTGGGGATGTGGTGGACTTTGTTCACCAGATTGACAAAGGCAAAAATGTCTTTGTGATTGGTGGTAATTCCTTGGTAGGACCGCTCTTGGATGCGGATCTTTTCGACCACCTCATTATTCAGATAGCGCCCCTTATCCTGGGAAAGGGGGTTCCCCTCTTTACCCAAGAGGAAGGGCAGCGCTTTTACCAACTGGATAGCCTCAGACAATTTGGCCCTTTTGCAGAGCTGGTTTTCAGCCGAAAAAGTCAGAAACAGAGAAGGGAGTTGACCACATGATTAAAATTTACGACACCATGTCTCGTGATTTGCGAGATTTTGTCCCAATCGAGGACGGCAAGGTCAAGATGTATGTCTGTGGGCCAACTGTATACAATTATATCCACGTGGGGAATGCCCGCTCAACAGTGGCTTTTGATACGATTCGTCGTTATTTTGAGTATCGTGGGTATGAGGTTGCCTATATTTCCAATTTTACGGACGTGGATGATAAGATTATCAACCGTGCCAAGGAAGAAGGCATCACGCCTCAGGAGGTTGCGGACAAGTACATCGCTGCCTTTCGTGAGGATGTGACAGCCTTGGGTGTCAAACCTGCGACTCGCCATCCGCGTGTGGTGGAGTTTATGGCTGACATTATCCGCTTTGTGGAAGACTTGATTGAAAAGGGCTATGCTTATGAGAGTCAAGGAGATGTCTATTTCCGTGTGGAAAAATCTCATAACTATGCTAAGTTGGCTAATAAAAGCCTAGAAGACTTGGAACTAGGTGCTTCAGGTCGTACCGATGAAGAAACGGCTCGCAAGGAAAACCCTGTAGACTTTGCTCTTTGGAAATCTGCTAAACCAGGTGAGATTTCTTGGGACAGTCCTTGGGGGCCTGGACGTCCAGGCTGGCATATCGAATGTTCGGTCATGTCAACGGAGATTTTGGGTGATACCATCGATATTCACGGTGGTGGAGCTGACCTTGAGTTTCCTCACCATACCAACGAAATTGCCCAGTCTGAAGCTAAAACAGGCAAGACCTTTGCCAACTACTGGATGCACAATGGTTTTGTCAATATCGACAATGTCAAGATGTCTAAGTCTTTGGGTAACTTCATTACGGTACACGATGCCCTCGAAACGATCGACGGTCAAGTATTGCGTTTCTTCTTTGCGACTCAGCACTACCGTAAGCCTATCAATTTTACGGAAAAAGCAGTGCGTGATGCGGAGACAAATCTCAAGTATTTGAAGAACACCTATGAACAACCATTTACTGGAACAGTAGATGCTCAGGAGTTACAGGCATTTAAAGATAAGTTTATAGCTGCTATGGATGAGGATTTCAATACAGCTAATGGAATCACCGTTGTCTTTGAAATGGCCAAATGGATCAATTCAGGTAACTATGATGCAGCCGTTAAGGAAGCTCTTGCGGCTATGTTAGAAGTCTTTGGAGTGGTCTTTGTTGAGGAAGTTTTGGATGAAGAGATTGAAGCCTTGATCCAAAAACGCCAAGAAGCGCGTGCT
Organism: Streptococcus infantis; assembly: GCF_047460875.1. Taxonomy (GTDB): domain Bacteria; phylum Bacillota; class Bacilli; order Lactobacillales; family Streptococcaceae; genus Streptococcus; species Streptococcus infantis_AA. The sequence continues at coordinate 58,382 of NZ_JASHFI010000013.1, forward strand.
AATCGTGACTTTGCGACAGCTGACCAAATCCGTGACCAACTAGCTGCACAAGGAATTAAGCTACTTGACACCAAGGATGGAGTGAGGTGGACACGTGATTGATGTCAATCTCATTAACGGGATTGCTCTAGCTTTTGAAGGAGATGCAGTTTATTCTATGTATATTCGTCGCCATCTCATTCTCAAAGGCATGACCAAGCCCAATAAACTTCACCAAGAGGCAACCAAGTATGTGTCGGCCAAGGCTCAGGCACATTTGATTTCCCTCATGCTGGAAGAAGAAGTCCTAACGGAAAAAGAAGAAGAAATCTATAAACGGGGTCGCAACACCAACAGCCATACCAAGGCTAAGAATGCGGATGTGGTGACCTATCGTATGTCTACTGGTTTTGAAGCGGTCATGGGCTATCTTCATATGACTAAAAATGTGGAACGCCTAGAAACCTTGATTTCTTGGTGCATCCAAAAAGTGGAGGGCTAGGAATGATTGCAAAAGAACTACTGGATTGGTTTCCTGATGGTAAAATCTTAGATCAGCCAGTTGATAAAGAGGGTTATCTAAGTCTACCTCTGTCAAATTATCAGTGGCTTTTGCTTGAGGAAGCTAGTCTTAGTGAGCGTGAAAAACAACTGGTGGCTCTCTTAACCAAACAGGAGCAAACCATTTCCCTCAATCCCTGGTATAGTTATCTCATTGAAGGCAAAGGACAGGCACCGAAAAACTTTAAAAAATTGCAGCTTGTCTATTGTCACCTATCCTATTTCCAACAGGAAAATTTAACGTCTTGGTTAGAGATGATGGGAACCCTCTTTCCAAATTGTCAAACAGTGCTTCAGGTGGGAGCGCAGGATTACATTTTTGTTCTTCAACAGGACAAGTACTCTTCAGTTCGTTCTATCCTAACAGACACTCTCGAAGCTGTAGAGTATGACTTTGGACTCCGTCTATCAATTATGCTTGGCCAGGTCTGGGCTCAGAATGCCAAGCAAAACTTAGCGAGCTTGATTAAGGCAGAGCGCGAGCTCTTTAAGACTTGGTGGCGTCAAGGTCATCAAGGAGTTCATACTTTTTCTCAACTTTATCTTTGGAGTTTGGGAGAAAGACAGGTTGATCTTAGACTGATCAAGGACTATCTCCGTCAACAGATTCTAGATCAAGATCAGATTCAGGAAATAATTTTGTCTCTTTGGGACAATAGTGCGGTTCTGACAAAAACAGCCCAGCAGTTGTATTTGCATCGTAATTCTCTCCAATATAAGATTGATAAGTGGGAGGAGTTGACAGGGCTTCTGTTGAAAGAATTGACAGATTTGACCTTGTGTTATCAGTTAATTTTACAAGATATAATCTAAAGTTTTGTGCAAGTTGCACAGAACTTTTTTATTTTTTTGGTCACCTTGCCATAGATTAGTTAAGCGTTTTCATCTATAATAAAACTATCAAATGACAAAAGGAGTTCTCCACAATGGTAGAATTAAATCTTAAAAATATTTACAAAAAATATCCAAATAGCGAACACTATTCAGTTGAAGACTTCAACTTGAACATCAAAGACAAAGAGTTTATCGTTTTCGTAGGACCTTCAGGATGTGGTAAATCAACTACCCTTCGTATGATTGCTGGTCTTGAAGACATCACAGAAGGTACTGCATCTATCGATGGCGTGGTTGTCAACGACGTAGCTCCAAAAGACCGTGACATCGCCATGGTATTCCAAAACTACGCTCTTTACCCACACATGACTGTATACGATAACATGGCTTTCGGTTTGAAGTTGCGTAAATACAGCAAGGAAGACATCGACAAACGTGTACAAGAAGCAGCTGAAATCCTTGGATTGAAAGAATTCTTGGAACGCAAACCTGCTGACCTTTCTGGTGGTCAACGTCAACGTGTTGCCATGGGTCGTGCGATCGTCCGTGACGCAAAAGTATTCTTGATGGACGAACCTTTGTCAAACTTGGATGCAAAACTTCGTGTATCAATGCGTGCTGAAATCGCTAAAATCCACCGTCGTATCGGAGCTACAACTATCTACGTAACTCACGACCAAACAGAAGCGATGACGCTTGCAGATCGTATCGTTATCATGTCAGCAACTAAGAACCCTGCTGGAACAGGTACTATCGGACGTGTTGAACAAATCGGTACTCCTCAAGAAGTTTACAAAAACCCAGTTAACAAATTTGTAGCAGGTTTCATCGGAAGCCCAGCTATGAACTTTATCAACGTTAAATTGAACGGTGACCACATCGTTGCTGACGGTTTCAGCTTGAAAGTTCCAGAAGGTGCTTTGAAAGTTCTTCGTGAAAAAGGCTACGAAGGTAAAGAATTGATCTTCGGTATCCGTCCAGAAGATGTGAACGCAGAACCTGCATTCCTTGAAACATTCCCAGAATCAGTTGTGAAAGCAACGATCTCTGTATCAGAGTTGCTTGGTTCTGAATCTCACCTATACTGCCAAGTTGGTAAAGATGAGTTTGTTGCAAAAGTTGATGCACGTGACTACTTGCAAGCAGGTGCAACAGTTGAACTTGGATTTGACTTGAACAAAGCTCACTTCTTCGACGTAGAAACTGAAAGAACAGTTTACTAAGATAGATTTTAAATGTGTTAGCACTGCTAGAGTTTTCTAGTAGTGCTTTTTTGCTAAGATAAGCAAACTCTTACAGAACTAGGCTTTTCTAGTTTTCATATTGTCAAAAAAGTGTTAAAATGGTAGGAAGAACTGGAGAGTATGCATGCCCAAAGAAGTAATTTATTCAGGCGATGAAGTCGTCGCTTTAACACAGAAATATTTATCGAAAGAAGATGTGGCTTTTGTACATAAGGCCTTGGTTTACGCTGTAGAATGCCATAGTGGTCAATATCGTAAATCTGGCGAACCCTACATTATCCATCCTATTCAGGTAGCAGGTATTTTGGCTAAGCTCAAGCTAGATGCTGTCACTGTTGCCTGTGGTTTTTTGCATGACGTGGTTGAAGATACGGAAACGACCTTGGATGATTTAGAGAGAGAGTTTGGTCACGATGTTCGCATTATCGTGGATGGGGTTACCAAATTAGGGAAGGTTGAGTACAAGTCTATCGAGGAGCAGCTGGCTGAAAACCACCGCAAGATGCTCATGGCTATGTCAGAGGATATCCGTGTTATCTTGGTCAAACTGTCTGACCGATTGCATAACATGAGAACCCTTAATCACCTTCGTAAAGATAAGCAGGAACGAATTTCCAGAGAAACCATGGAAATTTATGCTCCGCTTGCCCATCGTTTGGGGATTTCAAGTGTTAAGTGGGAACTAGAAGACCTATCCTTCCGTTATTTAAATCCGACTGAGTTTTACAAGATTAGTCACATGATGAAGGAAAAACGTCAAGAACGTGAAGCCTTGGTAGATGAGGTTGTGACAAAACTTGAGGAATATTCATCAGAACGCCACCTTACAGGAAAAATCTACGGTCGTCCCAAGCATATCTATTCGATTTATCGTAAGATGCAGGACAAGAAGAAACGCTTTGAAGAGATCTACGACCTGATTGCCATTCGTTGTATCCTAGATACTCAAAGTGATGTCTATGCTATGTTGGGATATGTCCATGAGCTTTGGAAACCAATGCCTGGACGCTTTAAGGACTACATTGCCAACCGTAAGGCCAATGGTTACCAGTCCATCCATACAACTGTTTATGGACCAAAGGGACCTATTGAATTCCAGATTCGAACCAAGGAAATGCATGAGGTTGCTGAGTACGGGGTTGCTGCTCACTGGGCCTATAAAAAAGGTATTAAGGGGCAGGTTAATGGCAAGGAATCTGCTATCGGTATGAACTGGATCAAGGAGATGATGGAGCTTCAAGACCAGTCCGATGATGCCAAGGATTTCGTAGAGACGGTTAAAGAGAATTACCTAGCAGAAGAAATCTACGTCTTTACTCCAGACGGAGCCGTTCGCTCTCTTCCAAAGGATTCTGGACCGATTGACTTTGCCTATGAGATTCACACCAAAATCGGTGAAAAGGCGACTGGTGCCAAGGTTAATGGTCGTATGGTTCCCTTGACTACCAAGCTAAAAACGGGTGACCAGGTTGAAATCATCACCAATCCAAATTCCTTTGGGCCAAGCCGTGACTGGCTTACCATGGTCAAGACCAGCAAAGCTCGGAACAAGATTCGTCAGTTCTTTAAGAACCAAGACAAAGAATTGTCCATCAATAAGGGCCGTGAAATGCTGATGAGTCAATTCCAGGAGAATGGCTATGTGGCTAATAAATTCATGGACAAGCGTCATATGGATGAAGTCCTCCAAAAAACTAGCTACAAGACTGAGGAAGCTCTCTTTGCGGCTATTGGTTTTGGGGAAATTGGAGCCATCACAGTCTTTAACCGTTTAACTGAAAAAGAGCGCCGTGAGGAAGAACGCGCCAAGGCCAGGGCAGAAGCTGAAGAGTTGGTCAAGGGTGGCGAAGTCAAGGTTGAAAACAAGGAAACCCTCAAGGTGAAGCATGAGGGTGGTGTTGTCATCGAGGGAGCCTCTGGTCTCTTGGTGCGGATTGCCAAATGTTGTAACCCTGTTCCAGGTGATGATATCGTCGGCTACATTACTAAAGGTCGTGGTGTTGCTATCCACCGTGTTGACTGTATGAATCTTCGTTCGCAGGAAAACTACGAGCAACGTCTATTAGATGTTGAGTGGGAAGATCAATTCTCAAGCAAGGAATATATCGCTCATATCGATATTTACGGTCTCAATCGTACTGGACTCTTGAACGATGTTTTACAGGTCTTGTCAAATACAACTAAAAACATCTCAACGGTCAATGCCCAGCCTACCAAAGATATGAAATTTGCGAATATTCACGTTTCATTTGGGATTTCTAACCTTTCAACTCTGACAACGGTAGTTGATAAGATTAAGAGCGTACCAGAAGTCTACTCTGTTAAACGGACCAATGGTTAAGTTGGGGCGATAGATCTAGAAAGGCTATTATGAAAATCATTATTCAGAGGGTCAAAAAAGCCCAAGTTAGTATTGAAGGTCAGGTATATGGACAAATCCAGCAGGGATTATTACTCCTAGTTGGTGTTGGCCCTGAGGATCAAAAAGAAGATTTGGATTATGCAGTGAGAAAACTTGTCAATATGCGTATCTTTTCAGATACCGAAGGCAAGATGAATTTATCAGTCAAGGATATCCAAGGAGAAATACTCTCCATCTCTCAATTCACTCTTTTTGCCGATACCAAAAAAGGGAATCGCCCAGCTTTTACAGGTGCTGCTAAGCCTGATGTTGCAGAGGCTTTCTATCAAGATTTTAACCGAGAACTAGCCAAGGAAGTTCCTGTGAAAACAGGTATTTTCGGAGCAGATATGCAGGTGGAACTGGTCAATGATGGACCGGTAACAATCATTCTTGACACCAAAAATAGATAAGAAAAACCAAGCTAGCGGGCTTGGTTTTTTGCTGATAAAGACTTTAGTTCATTTTTTCAACATAGAGTTGTTTGGCAATTTCGAGGCTGACTTGAAGTTCTTCATTGTTGTGAATCAGGGTAAAGGTATTAGAGAAGCCATCGAACTGCTTGACTTGGAGTTGGTCTCCAATATGGATGGCATGTTTATCCAAATATTGGAGGATTTCAAAGCTGTCATGAACTCTTGTCAGAAGGTAGTTTCCTACTTCTTTGATATCAGAAAGTGGCAGGTTATTAACCTCAACTAGAAGCTCACCCTTAGCAGGAATGGTTCCTCCATGGGGACAGGTCTTTGGAAAGCCTAACATAGTTTCCAGTCGCTCCACAAAAAGGTCTGACACTGTATGCTCTAATACCTCAGCTTCATCGTGAATCTGATTGCTGGTATAGTCTAGATGGTGAACTAGAAAGACCTCTATCAGTCGATGCTTGCGATAAAGCTCAGAGACCAGATTTAAACCAATGTCCGTTAGTATATAGCCATTTTCTTTATTCTTTAATATAAGATTTTCGGATTGCATGCGCTTGATCATCTCAGTTACCGCAGGAGGTGATACCTGCATCCGAGCAGCGATTTCCTTATTGGTAATCTTAGGAAGTTCCATGCCAATCTCATAAATACATTTTAAGTAATCTTCTTTATTTGGTGTCATTCGCATTTCCTTGTTTATTATCTCCATCTAGTATACCAAAAAAAGCTAGATTTCTCTAGCTTTCTGTCTTGTTACAAGTGGGCTTTCTTTTAGTCAAGCGACTTTGCTACTTCAATGGCTGCTTCAAAGTTTGGTTCGCTGTTGATATTGTCTACGTATTCGACATAGCGGATGGTGTTGTCGGTATCGAGAACAAAAACTGCGCGTGCAAGCAGATGCCATTCATTGATTAAGAGGGCATAATCTCGTCCAAAGGAGTGGTCGAAGTAGTCTGAGAGCATGATGGCATTCTCAATTCCTTCAGCACCACACCAGCGTTTTTGAGCGAAGGGGAGGTCCATAGACACCGTTAAGACAACAGTGTTGTCTAAGCTAGCTAATTCTTGGTTAAAGCGACGAGTCTGTAGCGAGCAGATACCTGTATCGATAGAAGGGATGACGCTCAAAATCTTTTTCTTGCCTTCAAAATCAGCTAGTGTTTTTTTAGAGAGGTCAGTCGTTGTGAGAGAGAAATCAACTGCTTTGTCTCCTACTTGTAGTTGTTTTCCCGTAAAAGTAACAGGGTTTCCAAGGAATGTAGTCATAAGCTACTCCAATCTTTTTTCTTTCATTCTACATTAAATGTTCAGAGTTTTCCAATAATTTGACCGGATTTTGAATCAAAAAAAAAAAACGCCAATTCAAGGTGTGTACTGACCCCAAAAAGTTAGACAATTAATTTAAGCAAAGGATTTAGTTCTGTATTGTACAGGACTAAGTCCTTTTAGTTTTACCTTAATTCGTTTGTTGTTGTAGTAATCAATATAGTCTACAATAGCTTGTTCCAAGTGCTCAAGTGACTGAAACGTATTCTCATAACCATAAAACATTTCAGTCTTAAGAATGCCAAAGAAAGATTCCATCATACCGTTATCTGGGCTATTCCCCTTACGTGACATAGATGGTTGGATTCCCTTATTCTTTAAAAAATGATGATAAAAATCGTGTTGGTATTGCCATCCTTGGTCACTATGGAGAATCGTATTCTCATAGTACTTCTCTGTGAAGGCCTGTTTTAACATGCTCTTCACTTGTTCCAAGTTCGGTGAAGTAGAAAGATGATAAGCGATGATTTCGCTGTTGAAACCATCTAAAACGGGCGATAAATAGAGTTTCTGAGTGCTATTTGGAATGGTAAACTCTGTCACATCCGTATAACACTTTTCCATTGGTTTGGTTGCTTCAAATTGGCGTTGAATAAGATTTTCTGCCTTCTTGCCAACGTCTCCTTTATGAGAAGAATATTTTCGTTTCTGTCGAATTTTAGCTTGTAAATTGAGTACTTTCATCAAGCGTTGAATTCTTTTATGATTTACCAGATAACCACGATTTCTTAGTTCTAAATGAACCCGACGATAACCATAATTTCCCTTGTGTTCGATAAAAATGGATTGAATTTCAGCTTCAAGCTCTTGGTCCTTATCTGGTTTGTCTAGCTGTTTCAAGTGATAGTAGTAGGTCGAACGAGCTAGTTTAATGGCTTTTAGAAGAATATCTAACGAAAACTCAGTGATTAATTCTTGAACAATTTTT
>NZ_JASHFI010000014.1:0-48166 GCF_047460875.1 Streptococcus infantis
CAAGTGCGGTAGCCTCAGCTTCAGCATCAACCAGTGCAGTAGCTTCAGCTTCAGCGTCAACTAGCGCAGTAGCAAGTGCTTCAGCATCAACAAGTGCGGTAGCTTCAGCTTCAGCATCAACAAGTGCAGTAGCAAGTGCTTCAGCATCAACAAGCGCAGTAGCTTCAGCTTCAGCGTCAACAAGCGCGGTAGCCTCAGCTTCAGCATCAACCAGTGCAGTAGCAAGTGCCTCAGCATCAACAAGCGCGGTAGCTTCAGCTTCAGCGTCAACTAGCGCGGTCGCTTCAGCTTCAGCATCAACAAGTGCGGTAGCAAGTGCTTCAGCATCGACTAGTGCGGTAGCAAGTGCTTCAGCATCGACTAGTGCAGTAGCAAGTGCTTCAGCATCAACAAGTGCAGTAGCAAGTGCTTCAGCATCAACAAGTGCGGTAGCAAGTGCTTCAGCATCAACAAGCGCGGTCGCTTCAGCTTCAGCGTCAACAAGCGCAGTAGCCTCAGCTTCAGCATCAACTAGCGCAGTAGCTTCAGCTTCAGCGTCAACCAGTGCGGTAGCCTCAGCTTCAGCCTCAACAAGTGCTGCTACATCTGTTGTTACAAGTAAAGGACTTGTTGAAATCCATTCTATGGATAGTTTAGATATTGATAGTGTGATTACTTCAGATTCGATTAGTAATTCAGTATCAGCAAGTGCTTCAGCGTCAACCAGTGCGGTAGCCTCAGCTTCAGCATCAACCAGCGCGGTCGCTTCAGCCTCAGCGTCAACCAGCGCGGTAGCCTCAGCTTCAGCCTCAACAAGTACGGTAGCAAGTGCTTCAGCATCAACAAGTGCAGTCGCTTCAGCTTCAGCGTCAACCAGCGCGGTAGCTTCAGCCTCAGCGTCAACAAGTACTTCGGCTTCAGCAAGTGCATCAATGGCTCGTTCTACTTCAACTCATCATGCTTCTCAAACTACTACAAGTAAGACACAAACACGTAAACAGTTACCTAATACTGGAACGTCAGCCTCAGTCTCTTCAGCTCTTCTAGGAGCTATGGTAGGGCTAACAGGTCTAGGTTTAGTAGCGAAACGTCGCAAAGATGAAGATGAAGAGTCAAACTAAAAAGCTATTGAAATAGCTGATGGTTTCTGAACTAAAATAAAAAAACCTGGAAGTTTAAAACTTTCAGGTTTTTTAGATCTTGGAGAGGAGTTGCAATGAAATGTATTGTGAAACATGATATAATATAGGGAAGGAGAATTGATTTATGGGCGAAAAAATCACGGTAATTGTTCCAGTTTATAATGTTGAAAATTATCTACAGCAATGTCTAGATAGTTTGCTGGCGCAAACATATAAGAATCTTGAAATCATTGTCGTCAATGACGGATCTACAGACAATTCGGGTAATATTTGTCAAGAATACGTACAAAAAGATAATCGTATCATCTATATAGAAAAAGAAAATGGTGGTCTATCTGATGCACGTAATACAGGTCTAGAAAAAATGACTGGAAACTATGTGACTTTCGTTGATTCGGATGATTGGGTAGAATTAAACTATGTAGAAGTTTTGTATAAGAAATTGATGGAATATCAGGCAGATATTGCGGTTGCTAATTATTACTCTTATAATGAATCTGATAGAGTGTACTACTTTCATATATTTGGAGAATCTTACTATGAGAAAGTATATGACAATGTTTCTATCTTTGAAAATTTATACGAATCGTCAGAAATGAAAAGTTTTGCCCTGATTTCTGCTTGGGGAAAGCTTTATCGGGCTGATTTATTTAATCATTTACGTTTTGATAAAGGCAAACTAGGTGAAGACGGTTATTTAAATCAAAAAATGTATTTGTTGGTTGAAAAAATAGTCTATATGAATCAAGGGCTTTATGCGTATCGAAATAGAGATGGTAGTATTACGAAAAGTTGGACAGAAAAATGGATGCATGCCTTAGTGGATGCAATGTCAGAACGGATTACTTTACTAGCTAATTTAGGTTATCCTCTTGAAAAACACTTATCAGTCTACCGTCAAATGTTGGAAGTGAGTCTTGCTAATGGTCAAGCTAGTGGTCTATCAGACACCAATACTTATAAAGAATTTGAAGCAAAGAAATTTCTCCTAGAAGAGTTGACTAACAAAAAGAAAAAAGATAAAAAAGCCATAGTGTTGGCTGCTAATTTTTCGTATGCCGATCAAGTAATGACAACGGTGAAATCTATTTGTTACCATAACAGATCAATTCGGTTTTATCTCATCAATAGTGATTTCCCTAACGAATGGTTTAAACAATTAAATAAGCGATTGGAAAAATTTGATTCAGAAATTATCAATTGTCGAGTAACATCCGAGCAAATTTCACGTTATAAAACAGATATCAGTTATACAGTCTTTCTGCGTTACTTTGTAGCTGACTTTGTAAAAGAAGATAAGGCTCTTTATTTGGATTGTGATTTGGTCGTAACGAAAAATTTAGATGACTTATTTGAAACAGACTTGCAAGATTATCCATTGGCTGCAATTCGAGATTATGGTGGAAAAGTATACTATGGTCGAGAAATATTTAATGCAGGTGTTTTGCTTATCAACAATCGTGTATGGAAACAAGAACAAATGACCCAACGATTGATTGATTTAACGAATGAATGGCATGACAAGGTAGATCAAGCTGATCAAAGCATTTTGAATATGCTTTTTGAAAATCAGTGGTTAGAGTTGGACTTTGATAATAACCACATTGTTATTCATGAACGATTTGCAGACTATAGTTTCCCAGAAGGGCAGGAATATCCTGGAATTATCCATTATCTATCAGAAAGAAAACCTTGGCAGGTACACGCTGGACAAACCTACCGTGATGTTTGGTGGTACTATCATAATCTTGAATGGACAGAGCTGGGACAAAATCATCATCTACATGCCTTGCAAAAACACCACATCTATCCACTCAAAGCTCCCTTTACTTGTTTGATTTACACCGCATCAGATCAGATTGAAGCAATTGAGACCCTAGTTCAGTCTTTACCAGATATTCAATTTAAGATTGCGGCTCGAGTCATTGTTAGTGAAAATCTTTCTCGACTTGTGGTTTATCCAAATGTCACCGTCTATTCTGGAATTGTGTCATTAGAGGAATTAGATAGGGAACTAGTAGAGACTAGTAATGTATTATTAGATATCAACCATGGTGAAAAGACAGAAGCAATACTGGACCAGTTTGTAGGATTAGAGAAGCCTATTCTAGCTTTTGAAAATACCAAATCTTATGAAGTGGATCAGGACACATATCCAGTTGATCAAGTCCAGGAAATGATTAAGAAATTGAGAGAACTGAGTGAATGAATAAAAATCAAATAGTAGGAGATGCCCTAATTTTGACTGTTAGTGATCAGATTGAACAGTTAGAATATCTTCTAGAGAACTTACCTAATGTATGTTTCCACATCGCAGCGACGGTCCAATTTTCTGAGAAGATCCGAGCACTTGAGTCTAATCACAATGTTCGTCTCATTACGATTTCAAACGATTTACAATTAGATTTTTTAGTCAACTTGTGTGACTTTCTACTAGATATCAATCATTTTCAAGAAGTGAATTCTATTGTCGCCAAGTTTGTAGAAGCAGGAAAACCTGTCTTTGCTTTTGACAATACAGTCCATGGCAATCAGGGTCAGGAAGTTTTTCTATCAAGTGCACCAGATAAATTGGTTTTTAGAGTGATAGAGTATCAGGATGAAGTTAGAGTAGGCACTAATCATCAAGAAAAAATGATTCAAGATGGTAAATGGAATGTTTTCCAAGTTGATGATAAAGCTAGCTTTATTATAGGTACAAATGTTATTTGCAGAAATTTTGAAAATTTCCATATTTCTGGGGGGAAATTGATTTTACATGATGGCGTCTTTATCAATAATTCTTGCAGTTTTAATTGTATGGAGAGAATTGAAATTGATTCTGGGACTATGATGGGAGAGGGAGTTCGTTTTTACGACCATGATCATATCTATACAGCTGAAACAATTGAAAAGTGGCAGTGGACCACTGCGCCAATCAAAGTTGGGAAAGACTGCTGGATAGGAAGTAATGTCACTATTTTAAAAGGAGTGACTATTGGTGATAATACCGTCATAGGTGCAGGATGCTTAGTGCGTAAAGATATCCCAGCTAATAGTGTGGTTTATAATGATGGGAATCTTATTGTAAAAGAAAGAAGATGATTTGGAGATATGGATATAAAAAAAGCAATCGTTTTAGGAGCAGATAATAATTATCGTGACAAGTTGGAAACGACTATCAAATCTATTTGTTATCATAATAGAGATTTGAAATTTTACATTTTTAACGAAGATATTCCCAAAGAGTGGTTTTGTCTCATGGAAAAGAGATTGGGGAAGATAAACTGTGAAATTTTAAATATAAGGATTGATGCAGAAAAAGTAAAACACTTTTCTACTCCTGATAAGCATATTAGATATATGACCTATTTTCGCTATTTTATTCCTGAATTTGTAGAGGAAAGTAGGGCTTTGTACTTAGATTGTGATATGGTTGTTTATCAATCCATAGAATCATTGTTTCAAACAGATTTTGATGGAAATTACATTATTGCTGTTCAAGATGGTTGGAATAAAAATATTTTTAATGCAGGAATGATGATGGTAAATGTTTGTAAGTGGAAAATAGATAATATTTGTCAAAATCTTTTAGAGTTGACTGCAGAAAAACATCAAGAAGTATACGGCGACCAAGGAGTTTTAAATTTATTATTTGAACATAAGTGGAAGAAAGTATCTCCTTATTATAATTTTATGGTTGGACTTGATACCTTGGCTTATTGGGCTCAAAAGCCAGAGTGGTTTTCAAATAGTTGGGATGAAAATTATAAACCTGCTATTATTCATTTTGAAGGTAAAGATAAACCGTGGAATAATTCATCAAAAACAAGATATAGAGAATTGTGGTGGTTTTACAATGGTTTGGATTGGCAAACTATTTTGTCAGAAAAGGATACAAAACCTACATCGTTTAGTGATATTGCAACAGTTAGTTTATTTCATACAGCTATCTTTACAGATACGCAAGAGTTGGAACATATAGAATATCTAGTAGAAAAACTTCCAAATGTGCATTTTCATATTTTTGCCCATAGTTATTTTGGGCAGAAAGTACAAATATTGAACTCTTTTAAAAATGTATCTCTTTATCCCAACTATACACCGTATCAATCACAAGAAATTCTGAGTAAGTTAGATTTCTATTTAGATATTAATCATTATCAGGAAATAGATAACATTCTTTCAGTAGTTGAACAGTTATCAAAACCTATATTTGCATTTGAAAATACTAGCCATGATGCGAATAATCGAAGCCATATCTTTTCTTCGACGGAGCCAGAGAAAATGGTAGAGTCTATTAGACAATTTTTAGGAGAATAATTGAATTGCTTATGAATGAATTAATTAGTATCATAGTTCCAGTCTACAATGTTGAAAATTAGTTGAGATAGCATTCAAGGACATAATTACCCTAAAATGTATATTGGAAAATAAAGGATATGATAGAAAGTGGAGAGAAATGAAGCTACATATTACCAATCTATATGGAATGGCAAGAGAAAGTACAGCAACCATTGCGCAAAATGCCATTCAAAAAATTGCTACTCAACTTGGGTTTAAAGAGTTAGGAATTTATTTTTACCATGCAACTTCTGAAACAGTTGAAGAAAGAAGTAGAAGACTCGACGGGATTCTAGCAAGTGTTTCAATGGGAGATGTAGTCATTTTTCAAACACCAACATGGAATGGAATTGAGTTTGAAAGAGAATTTTTAGCGAAGCTAAAAGCTCTGCAAGTCAAGATTGTTATATTTGTCCATGATGTCATTCCTTTGATGTTTAAACAAAATGCCTTTCTTTTAGATGACTATATCAGTCTCTATAATATGGCGGATAGCATCATTCTACCTTCAGCAGCTATGCGAAAAAGATTGGTTCAAAATGGGCTTAAAGTCAATAATGTCCTATTTCAAGAAATGTGGGATCACCCTCATGATTTGTCTTTATATTCTCCTGTATTTAAAAAGTCAATTTATTTTGCGGGAAATTTAAGTCGTTTTCCAGAACTACAAACGTGGTCTGGGACAGTTCCACTGACAATTTTTTCAAATGAGGATCAATTTCCTACATCTGAGCAGGTGCATATTGCAGGTTGGAAGACAGATGAGGAAATGCTTTTAGAACTTTCTAAAGGCGGATTTGGCTTAGTATGGAGTACCCATCAGAACGAGGATCAAAATCTTGACTATTATAGTATGAATTTATCCTATAAATTAAGTACTTATTTAGCTGCAGGTATTCCAGTCATTATTCCATCTACCTTATCGAACTCTGCCTTTATCGTAGAGCAAGGATTAGGTTTGGTGGCAGATAGCTTAGAAGAAGTAAATGCTCTAGTGGAGCAATTGTCCGAAGAGACCTATATTGAGATGTGTCGTAGGGTGCAATATTTTTCTTTCTTACTCAGCCAAGGATTCTTTGCGAAGCAGTTTTTATTAAAGGCTGTTTTCGAGTTAGGTATTCAAAAAAAATCAGAAGAGCAAAGATTGCAGCTGCTGACAGTTACCAATAGTCAGGATTTAGAACAAATTCAATATTTGGTTGATAAACTTCCTGAGTGTGATTTTCGTATTGCTGCAAGAACCATGATGGGACCACGTTTGATGGAATTAGCCCAAAAAGAGAATGTCTATCTTTATCCTGCGTCAGATTCGGAAAAGTTGGAGAAATTGATAGAAGGTACAAACTTGTATCTGGACATTAACTATGGTGGAGCAGTAGATGGCGTGTTAGATAGTGTAATAGCTAAGGAAATTCCAATCTTTGCCTTCTATAAAACGCAGAATGGAGATAAGGGGCAATATTTATTTGCTATAAAAAATGTTGATGTCATGGTAGATGCTATTAGGAGCTATGCTGAAACAAAACAATTGCCCAATAAATCATTTGATTTTGAAGTGCAGACCATAGATGAAACACTCGATTATATTTTGGAGCATCAATCTTCTATAGCTAGATTTGGTGATGGCGAAGCAGCGATCATGCTGGGACAGTCTATCAACTATCAACAATATGATCCACAGCTTGCAGAGGAATTGAAATTTATTGTCAAGCAACAAAGTAATCCGCAGCTAGTGATTGGTTTACAAGAAGGTATAAAAAACCGTTTTAGCTTTGTTCCAGAAGCACTTGCCTTTTGGCGTCAATACTTAGAGGATTATGAAGAGTTTTATCTAGAGTATTGCCATAACCCTTGGTATGGCTCAACTTTTATTTCCAGACCTTATATTGACTTTTTAGATAAATCAAAATCAAAATCACAGTTTGAGAAGATGAAAACTATCTGGGAGGGAAGAGATATCCTGATAGTGGAAGGCTATACTTCTAGATCAGGAATGGGAAATGATTTATTTGATGGTGCTAAGAGCATCAAGAGAATTATTTGCCCGTCCAGAAATGCCTACTCAAAGAAAGCTGAGATCATGGAGGAAATACTCAAGCACTCTGAAGGCCGATTGATTTTATTAATGTTGGGTCCAACAGCAAAAGTATTAGCTTATCAACTCGCTTCTAAAGGGCTTCAAGCTATTGATATTGGACATATAGATTCTGAGTATGAATGGATGCAAATGGGCGCGGAAAAGAAAGTCTTATTGAGAAACAAGCATACCGCAGAATTTAATCTAGATACAGAAATAGAGCTAGCAAATGATGATGCATACTTGAGTCAAATTGTCGCTGACTTGAGTGAAGAATAGTATTGGATATGGAATTTCGGAGGAGAGATGACATCAGAAAGACTTGCAATCGTTTTGATTGCTGATCAAGCTTATACAGAACAATTGGCTGTGACCATGAAATCCATCATGTATCACAATAAATCAGTTGATTTTTATATCATTAACCAAGGCATTATGCCCGACTGGTTTAGAAAAATAAGACGTATAGTGAGAAATCTGGGAGGGGAACTTTATAATATTCCCTTTGATATGGGATTGATTTCAGCTAATTGGAGAACACAAAATCATATTAGTCCGATTGCTTATGCTAAGTATTTTATTCCTCGTCTTATTGATAGGGAGAGAGTGCTTTATCTGGACACAGATGTTATTGTTAATGGTAGCTTAACCTCTTTTTTCTTAACAGACTTAAAAGGATTTCCAGTAGCTGCTGTACGTGATGTGGATGGTAGTTTTAATACTGGTGTTATGCTCATTGATAATCTACAATGGAAGGAATTGTCCGTTTCAGATAAATGCTTAGAATTATCTGAAGGTGAGAAAAGCGAACATTGGGAATTAGAGCATTTTAATGGAGATCAGACAATCTTGAACTTTGTTTTTCAGGACAATTGGTTGGAGTTGGATAAGCGATTCAATGTTCAGGTTGGTCATGATATCGTAGCATTTTATAGTAACTGGCAAGAGCATTTTTGTATGAAGGATAGTCCTCTGATTATTCATTACACAACTTATAGAAAACCATGGAATAGTTCAACATCATACAGATATAGAGAAAAATGGTGGGATTTTTATAATTTAGAACTTTACCAAGTTTTAGCTCATCATCTAGGGGAATTTTCTTTACAAAAAGAAAAGCAGGGATTGGATTTCTTTACATTAACAGGAACAGAACAATTTGAAGGAATTGAACATTTAGCAAGTAGTTTTCCAGAACATCGTTTTCATATAGCTGCTTATACGGAATTTGGATCGTGGCTAAGTGCTCTGGGCCAAAGAGATAATATTTATCTACATCCTGAGTGTATTCCAGCTACTTTTGATCAATTATTAGAAAATATGGATGCTTATCTTAATATCAATCATGGGGATATAAATGAGACAATTTTAGAGAGAATGAGTGAGATGAATAAGCCTATTTTTTCATTTTATGCTACTCATAAAGGGAATGTACCTCAATATCTTTTTCTAAGACAGGAGTTAGAAAAAATGGAGGATGCGATTCGTTTATTCTCTGAAATTGGAGCCGATAAATTTCGTCAAACCTTTAAACAAGAAGAATTATTTGATATTTCAGTCATGTCTATAGATGAAACCTTGGATCAATTATTGGAAACGGAACAATCACTTATTCGTTTTGGAGATGGAGAGTTTCATATTATGAATGGTTATGATATAGGATTCCAAGAGTATAATGAAGAGTTATCTAATAGTATGAAAGACATTTTATTAAATGCAAACAAGGAAGATATATTAATTTGCATGCCAGAGGTTTTTGAAGCTTTTACAGGAAATTTCCCTCAAGATCATAACTCTGAGACCTTCTGGAAGAGAGAATTAGATACTTTTGCACCATTTTTCAGAGTATATTGTCAATCACAGAAGTATGGCTCAGCCTTTATATCAAGACCTTATATTTATAATAAAGATAGGAGTCGTGCTTTTGACCAATTTGAAAAAATGAAACAATTGTTCGAAGGGAAAGATTTACTAATTGTAGAAGGGGTAACTTCGCGATCAGGTGTTGGGAATGATTTATTTGATAAGGCTAACTCTATTAAGCGGATTATATGCCCTTCTTACAACGCTTTTTCTAAAATTCAGGAGATACGAGAAAAGATTTTAGAGCATGTAGAGGGACGCTTGATTTTATTAATGTTAGGACCAACTGCTAAGGTACTAGCTTATCAATTATCTCAATTAGGCTATCGTGCTTTAGACCTTGGCCATATCGATTCGGAGTATGAATGGATGAAGATGGGAGCAGAAACTAGAGTGCAGTTACAACATAAGCATACTGCAGAATATTATTCTGATCAAGAAATTGAACTGATTGAAGATGAAGATTACAATCAGCAAGTTGTTGAGGATTTATCTAAATAGTGAGGAAGGTATATATGAATTTTCCATTAATATCAATTATTATTCCTGTATATAATGTAGAGGAATACATTGAACATTGTATTAATAATATTTTGCTACAGACCTATACGAATATAGAGGTTATCATTGTCAACGATGGTAGTCTTGATGATAGTATCACTATTGCAAAGAAATTAACAGAAGATGATTCTCGTTTTATCTATCTTGATAAGGAAAATGGTGGACAGTCGGATGCTCGAAATGCAGGATTAGATATTGCGACAGGTGATTATATCTTTTTCTGCGATCCAGATGACTTTATGTTTGAGAAGAGTATTGAAAATCTGTATTATGCAAGTCAACTAACTGAAGCAGATATTGTCGTAGGATCGTTTTGTCGTTTTGAAGAAGGTATGTTTTATTTCTATCCAAAACCAAAAGAAGACGAACTACTATCTCCGCTCAGTGCTAGAGATGCTATACAAGGCATGGATAGCATGGAGGATTATACCCTACTTCGCTATTCTGCAGTTTGGGGGAAACTATTCAAAAAGCATTTATTTGATGAAATTCGCTTTCCTAAGGGGAAATATGCAGAAGACCAGTTCATTATGTGGAAACTCTATCTAGCAAGTGAAAAGATGACTCGGTATGATTCAGATGTTTATGCCTACAGAATCAACTTTAAAGGACTGACTCAGAACTACAACTTATCTCATTTAGATTTTATAGATGCGATTGAGGAGCGTATTGAAACCTTGATGGAGATGCCAGAGCTAGCCTATCCGATGGAATTAGCCTTTAATCAGTATAAATTTGCTCTAAGAAGAAATTTATCCATGTTAGAAGGGACCGAATTTGTCCAAGAGGAAGCAAGAGTGCGCGAAAAGTTGGAGCATGTTGAGAATGGGGACTACTTGTTTTTAAAAGATAAAAGAGAGTGAAATATGGAAAATCAATTAATCAGTATTGTTGTGCCAGTTTACAATGTCGAAGAGTATCTGAGAAAATGCTTAGATAGTATAATGGAACAATCTTTTTCTTGTTTTGAATTGCTTTTAATAAATGATGGTTCTACCGATGGTTCAGGACAGATTTGTCAAGAGTATCTAGAAAAAGATGACAGAATCCGTTATTTTGAAAAAGAAAACGGTGGAGTTTCTTCAGCTCGTAATTTTGGAATCAAACAATCGAGGGGTGAGTACATTACATTTATTGATTCGGATGATTGGGTTGAACCAAATTATTTAGAGATTTTATACAAGGCAATGAAAGAGCAAGATGCGGATATTGTGGTTACAAATTACTACACTTTTCGAGAAGAAGATGCAATGTTTTTATTTCATGTTGCTGAAACAAATGAAGCGCTTGTATTTCAACCAAATGATTCTTTTTTTAATTATATGTTTTCAACCTTTGGTACAGATATTGCTTGGGGAAGTGCATGGGGAAAATTGTACAAAAAATCTGTGTTTGAACGTTTTTGCTTTTCAGAGAACATCTCATGGGCAGAAGATTTTGATTTAATGTATAAATTGTTTTTAGTTTCTCATTGTATCGTCTATCTTCATAAAGCTCCATATTGTTATCGTGACCGTGGTGACAGTGCTTCTAAAGTACCAGGCGAAGAGCCTATTCGTCAAAGTTTAAAAGTTTCAGAAGATCGTTTACTGACCCTTGCTTTGGCAGGGATTGATTTGACGGAAGCTAGAAAGCATCACATCGGTTTATTACAGTGGATGAAGTATAATATGGGAATAGTATGGGATATGTCTGATACAGCTACCTATAAAAAAATAGAGGACCAATTGTGGTTGCTACATTTAGATAAATAGGAATAAAATTCCCTAGATAAGCATGGAGAGTACTAAAGAGAAATAGTAAGAAAGTGAGACATCTATTGAAAACAGAAACAATATCAATCATTGTACCAATCTACAATGCAGAGAACTATCTGAAATCATGTTTGGATAGTGTGCTGTCGCAAACTTTTAAGGATTTTGAGGTTTTGATGGTGAATGATGGCTCGACAGATAGTTCAGCAACTCTTTGTCAAGCGTATGCAGAACGTGACAGCCGTTTCCGATATTTTGAAAAGGAAAATGGTGGCTTATCTGATGCGAGAAACTATGGATTGGATAGGGCGCAGGGAGCCTATATCACTTTTCTAGATGCAGATGATTTTCTTTTTGAAAACTATTTAGAAAAATTATATCAAGCGAGCTACCTTAGTGATTCTGATATTTTAATTGGAGGCTATTGCCGTTTTGATGGTTCTGATTTCTATTTTTACAATGATCATTTTAAGAGTGATTCCTTGAATTCTTTCACATCAGCACAAGCGATTCAAGTCTTAGATTCTATGCTAGATGTTCCATTTTTAACTTTTTCGACTGCTTGGGGGAAATTGTTTAAACGAGATTTGTTCAATGAGCTTCGTTTTCCTTATGGAAAATATGCTGAGGACCAATTTTTAATTTGGAAACTCTATATGAAAGCCACTAATATTCACGTTTTTAATAATGCTTCCTATGTTTATCGTATGAATCCTTCAGGCTTATCTAGCGTTTTTTCTCTCAAGCATTTAGATTATATAGATGCGCTTGAAGAGAGAATAAGAGCTACAAAGGATTTGGAAGGGATAGATATTCAGCATTCCCTTAACATGTATGACTATGTCTTACAGAGAATGTTGGGACAGTTGGAAGAACATCAATTTTTAGAGGACGCAGATAAAGTACGTGAAAAGTTAGAGTTGGCAAAACGAAAAGACTATCCCTTTTTACTAGAGCAAAAAAATGATTTAATCAGTATTATCGTTCCCATCTATAATGTTGAAAAGTATCTTCGAATGTGTTTAGATAGTATTGAAAATCAAACTTATTCAAATATAGAAGTTCTATTAATAAATGATGGTTCGCCAGATTCATCTGGAGAGATCTGTCAAGAATATGTTGCTAGAGATAGCAGATTTCACTATTTTGAAAAGGAAAACGGAGGCTTATCTGATGCACGAAATTATGGAATTGAAAGATCGAATGGAAAGTATCTAACCTTTGTAGATTCGGATGATTGGTTAAGTTTAACTTATGTGGAAGATTTACATCAAGCAGCTATTAGAAATAGTGCAGATACTGTTGTGGCACACTTTACAATCTATAATGAGAGTGACAGATTGTATCATGTTCATATTTGGGATGAGTACTATGAGAGAACATATAAAGGAGAGGAACTTGTATTAAAACTCCCATCATTAGAATTAGATGGTTATCTATATGTAACCAGTTGGGGAAAATTATTCCACAAGAAGTTGTTTACCAATATTCGATTTCCTAAAGGAAAGGTGATAGAAGATTCCCGAACAAATTATAAATTATTTTTTAAATCAGAAAAAATTGTTTATATTCATAAGGAAATTTACTACCATAGAGAAGGAATATATAGTATTTGTAGTAATATTAATGAGAAATTTTTAACCGATGTTTTAGAATGCTTGTTAGAAAGATTAGCAATTTATACTATAAAGGGTTGGAATTATGCTGAGGAAAAGGATAATGTTTTAGGTTGTTTGAGGTGGAGGTATACTCAGGCTAAGGAAGAAGGGTTACAGGATACTGAAATATTTAGACGATACACAGAACTCTTTGATTTGTGTGATGATTTATAATTAGTAATTGAGAGAAGCTAGGTAGATAATGCATAAAAGAATATATAATCATAAGCAGCTTTCTTTCTTATCTTATAAGAGCTAAGAGCAGATTTTTTCTGCTTTTTTTGTTATAATAGTAGGGTTATAAGTACATAGGAAAGTAAAAAAGATACTATAAAAATTAATTTTTATAATCTTAATTTTTTCATTTAAAATAGTAGGACATCTGAGAAATTAATCGTTTAATGTTAATGACTGGGAGGAATAATTTTGAAAAACTTTTTTTCATCTATTGTAGTAAAAAAAGGGCTTGCCACAGTATTGTTTATTTTTATATATATACTTGGGAGTAGATTGACCCTTCCTTTTGTTGATGTAAATAATCGAGACTTTTTAGGTGGTTCAGCTGCCTATCTTGCTTTTTCAACAGCGATGGTAGGAGGAAATCTTCGTAGTTTGTCCCTCTTTTCAGTTGGTTTGTCTCCGTGGATGTCCAGCATGATCCTGTGGCAAATGTTTTCTTTTTCAAAAAAATTGGGTTTAAGCAATGGATCCATAGAAGTTCAGAATAGACGACAGATGTATTTAACCTTATTTATCGCCTTGATACAAGCTTTAGCTATTTCCTTAAATTTACCAATTCAATCTCAGTTACCAAGTCTTTTAATTATATTGATGAATACTTGTCTTTTAGTAGCTGGAGCCTTCTTCTTAGTATGGTTATCAGATATTAACTCAACGGTTGGTATAGGTGGCTCTATGCTGATCCTGATTACTAGTATGGTCTTAAATATACCTCAAGATTTGATTGATACCTTTAGAACCATTCACGTTCCATGGTTTATTTTGGTATCACTTGTTCTAATGGGACTTATCTTTACTTATCTGGTGGCTATTCTCTATAGGGCACGTTATCGTATAGCAGTCAATAAAATCGGTCTTCATAATCGTTTTAAACGCTATTCTTATTTTGAAGTTATGCTGAATCCAGCTGGTGGAATGCCTTATATGTATGTAATGACCTTTCTAAGTTTACCAACCTATTTGCTGTTATTGTTGCAAACTGTTTTACCAAAATATACTGTTTTTGCAGAGCTTTCAGCTCAATTTGCAATTGGGAAACCGCTTTGGATTTATATGTATATTGTTATTCTGTTTCTATTTAGCATTGCCTTTGCTTTTGTTAATATGAGTGGAGAGCAAATTTCTGATCGGATGAAAAAATCAGGAGAATATATTTATGGAATCTATCCAGGAGAAGAGACTAGTCGATTTATCAATCAATTAGTTTTTCGTTTTGCAATGATAGGTGCTGTTTTAAACGTCTTCATGGCTGGTGGTCCAATGCTTTTTGTATTATTTGATGAAAAACTATTAAAAGTTGCTATGATCCCAGGTTTATTTATGATGTTTGGTGGAATGATCTTCACGGTTCGAGATGAAGTTTCGGCTCTAAGATTAAACGAGACCTATAAGCCATTGATTTAGGAGGTTGTGATGTATTATTTTATTCCAGCTTGGTATGGAAGTAATCGACCCTGGCATGCGGATTTAACTCCCTGGTATTTTTCTCAGTTTCGTTTTGAGTTTGATGATACCTTTAATCAGATTAGACTTTTTCAAGGTCAAGATATTGAGTCACAGATATTAGCATTATCTTATCAACCTCATTTGCGCTATTATTTACATAGACATGGTGTATTAGAAACAGCAGCTTATTCTGTTTTTGATGAAATGCAAGATCTTCAAGATGTACATACTCAAGTATTAAATATCAGAGATATCGAATGGGATAGAGATTGTCAATTTCTTTATGGTCCTTTTGCAATTGTGGTTCAAAAATCAGGTAGAAAATATGCGAAGATAGAGCATGGTATTGAGGGTTTTATTAGCGATATTCAGTATTTTCAAACTGATGGTCAGCTAGATAAGCATTATATAATGGATGATAGAGGCCTGGTATCAAGTGTTATTTATTTCGAAGGTGGAGTCCCAAGTTATCAAGACTATCTTAATCCAAATGGTGTTTGGCAATTTAGAGAGTATATACAAGATGCTGGGCGAATTGAAATAAACCCAATTTTTAGTTATCGATTTAATCAACTTGAATATCCTGATATGGGGTGTCTGATAGCTGAATTTTTGGATAAATTTTTGCAAAAGCATCTACAGATAGATGATACTTTCCTTATACCTTCACATCCTCATCACAATCAATTTGTTTTTGATCATCTACCAAGTGAAAATATTAAAATTTTGAGTCTTTTTGTTGGCCGTAATTCTCAAGAAAGTTTTAGAGAACTAGCTTCATCTTTTGAACAAGCTCACTTAATCATCGTGGACAGAGAGGACAGGATGCAACTGTTACAGGAATTATATCCTGAGAAATTAAGTAAGTTTCACCATCTCTCTCCTTTCGATACCCGCTTGAGATTGGGTCGGAGTCAAACAAGGAAGGAATCAATCATCTATTTTCAATTAGATTTTTCTGAAAGTATTGATAAAGAAGCATTATTTCAAGTTTTATCATTTGTATCTAAAAATCAACATACAGAGGTCGTTTTTGGAGCCTTTTCTGCTAGTCAGGAACAAATGGAAGAAGTTCAAACAGTAGTAGATGAAATTATTCAAGAAAAAATTTCTATCGAAGCGCTTGATAAAGAAGTTGACTATGGTGGAGCAGAAAATCCATTAGAAGAAAATCAAAATCAAGAATCACGTTTTCAATTTGTGAATATGAATGATGAATTAGAGTTGATGAAAACACTAGAATTTGTTCGGTTGATTGTAGATCTCAATAAACATCCCCACCTCTATACTCAAATAGCGGGAATCAGTGCAGGTATCCCTCAGATTAATAGAGTTGAAACTGCCTATGTTGAACATTTAAAAAATGGTTATGTGATTTCTGATACCACAGAATTTTCACAAGGAGCTCATTATTATATAGATAGGCTGAAAGAGTGGAATCAGTCCTTAATCTATTCTATTGATAAAATCAAGGAGCACACTGGACAACGCTTCTTAGAAAAATTGCAAGATTGGATTGAGGAGGTTAGACATGTCAAAGAACCATAAAATCTTACAGATAGGAATTGATAACTGGAAACGTTACTATAACATACCTAGTAATATGGACTGGTACTATCTTTGTCCAAATTCCTCTAAAGCTCTCCGTAAAATAATGGATATGGAAGCTATTAAGAGTTTCGATGCTATTCTCATAGAGGAGGGACAATATATAAGAGATTTACTCCCTTTTATCCATCAAATAAATCCCTATACTCTTATGTATAACCATGATTTTAAAACGAATGATGCAGGGATTATGGATTTGTTGAAAAGGTCTTGTGCACAAGCTGTGGATTTTTCAGATCCACAACAACTTCTAGATGATTTGTCAACATCCTTGTTCGGTGGCGGATATGGAGATAAATTATTTCCATCCAGTATCAAAGTTCATCCAAGTTTTCATGGTTCCATTTCTTACCAAGGACTAGATTATCTAACTTTAGAGGGTGATTTTGGAGAAGACTTTAGTCAAGTTGCATGTTGGTCAGGTAATTTTGTGGTAGGCAAAGATTTCCCTATAGAATTGTGGCTAGAGTATGAAAAATATGGAAATTGTGAATTTCAATTTGTTATTCGAAAAATCTATTCTGGTCAGGTAGATAATTTTTTTGGTGAGACAATCTATCAAGAAAAAGATCTTTCAGAAGCAATCGTTGTTGAACGTGAGGATGATGATATTTTCTTGACTGTATCGATTGAAGCACGAGGAGAAGGTACCATTAAATTGGGTAATCTTCATCAACGTTGGAGCCGAAAACAATTTGGTAAATTTGTTCTTGGTGGTAATATTTTACACGATAGTATACGTGATGAGATTAATTATTTCTTTCATCCAGGAGACTTCAAACCTCCATTGGCAGTTTACTTTTCGGGATATCGTCCTGCGGAAGGTTTTGAGGGTTACTATATGATGAAGTCATTGGGATGTCCTTTTCTCTTGTTTTCAGATCCACGGTTAGAAGGAGGAGCCTTTTATCTGGGTAGTGAAGAACTCGAAGGAAAGTTAGTAGACACGATTCGTCATTATTTAGAGTATCTAGGTTTTGATCATAAAGATTTGATTTTGTCAGGTCTTTCTATGGGAACTTTTCCATCTCTTTATTATGCAGCAACTTTTGAACCTCACGCTGTTGTAGTCGGAAAACCACTAGCGAATGTTGGAACGATTGCTCGTAGAGGTCGCTTGGATGCACCTGGGGTATCTAATTTAGGATTTGACGTTTTGATACATCATACAGGTGGAAGAAGTGATAAAGATATGCTAGAGTTGGATCAACGTTTTTGGGATGCTTTTAAAAGTGCAGATTTTTCAAAAACTACCTTTGGTTTGTCTTATATGAAAGACGAAGAGATGGATACAAAAGCATATGAACAATTGGTAACTTATCTTTGTAACACAGGGGCTAAAGTACTATCAAAAGGAACATCCGGTAGGCATAATGACGATACTAATACCAATGTAGCCTGGTTCCTACATTTTTATAATATGATTTTAGAAGGAGATTTTGGAAGGACTAATCAATGATTATCAATAGAAGAGACGATATAAAATGGGGAGAGGTCAGTGGCACCTACATGTATGGTACAACCGTCACTTGTCATTCAGATCAGCATGTCAGTATCTTAAATCCATTGGTTACATCAGGCGTTGTTTTAAGAAGTTGGTCTTCAAATGTAAACTTTCAAGCTTCTAGGGTTCAAGCAAGCCTTCCCCTGCTTAAAAGGAATCAAGATTATCAATTCAGTATTTCTATGGACTGTAGGCCCGTAGACGGGGTGTACATCAAGGTAACTTTTTTTAATAGATATGGGGATATTGTTGAAGAGAAAATAGAAAAAACAACTGAATTTAATTTTTCTTATCCTGAGGATACCTATTATTACCAAATTTCCTTATTAAGTGCTGGCTTTGAATCTATGGATTTTTATTCTTTATCTATTAAGGAGATTCATTGTGGTTAAAGAATTCTATCAACAGTTCCATCTTAGAAAAGCAAAAAAGATTTTAAAGAAAATCAATGCTTTAAAGGGGAAAATGCAATCTTTGTCTGACCAAGAATTAGCAGCAAAAACACTGGAATTTCGTGAGAGGTTAACCAAGGGAGAAACAGTAGATGATCTTTTAGTGGAAGCATTTGCGGTAGTACGTGAAGCGGATAGACGAGTATTGGGGATGTTCCCCTACGATGTCCAGGTTTTGGGTGGTATTATTATCCACCAAGGAAATGTCGCTGAGATGAATACTGGAGAAGGGAAAACTCTAACAGCTACATTACCAGTCTATCTAAATGCCTTAACAGGCAAAGGGACCATGCTCGTAACAACCAATGAATATCTGGCTAAACGTGATGCTGAGGAGATGGGACAGGTTTATCGGTTTTTAGGTCTAACGGTAGGTGTACCTTTTACTAGCAATCCTAAACAAAAGTTGAAACCTGAAGAGAAAAAAAGGATATATAGTTCGGATATTATTTACACGACTAATAGTGTCTTGGGTTTTGACTATTTAGGTGATAATTTGGCATCTAATGAGTCAGGAAAATTTTTACGACCTTTTGATTATGTAATCATTGATGAAATCGATGATATTTTGTTAGACAGTGCTCAGACTCCACTGATTATTTCAGGTTCTCCTCGTGTTCAGTCAAATCATTACGAGCTAGTGGATACTCTTTTTACAACATTAGTTGAAGGGGAAGACTACATCTTCAAGGAAGAAAAAGATGAGGTTTGGCTAACTACAAAGGGAGCAAAGGCGGCTGAAAACTTTTTAGGAATCGATCACTTGTATAAAGAAAAGCATGCGAACTTTGCAAGACATTTAGTTTATGCTCTAAGAGCTCATAAACTCTATACGAAGGATAAAGATTATGTCATTCGTGGAAAGGAAATGGTACTTGTTGATAAGGGGACAGGTCGTCTATTAGAGATGACGAAATTACAGGGTGGACTTCATCAAGCGATTGAAGCTAAGGAACATGTAAAGCTTTCCCCAGAGAGTCGAGCTATGGCTTCGATTACCTATCAGAGTTTATTTAAAATGTTTCAAAAAGTATCGGGGATGACAGGGACAGGAAAGGTAGCAGAGAAAGAATTTCTTGAAACCTATAATATGAAAGTTGTCCGAATCCCAACAAATCGTCCTAAACAACGAATTGACTATCCAGATAATCTCTATGTTACTTTGCCAGAAAAGGTATATGCTTCTTTAGAATATATTAAAGAGTATCATAAAAAGGGAAATCCTGTTCTGGTTTTTGTAGGCTCTGTAGAGATGTCTCATCTCTATTCATCTCTTCTACTTCGTGAAGGGATTGCTCATAATGTTTTAAACGCAAATAATGTCGCTCGTGAAGCCCAAATTATCTCTGAATCTGGTCAGCTAGGAGCTGTTACGGTAGCTACCTCTATGGCTGGTCGAGGGACAGATATAAAATTGGGCAAGGGAGTTGCAGAGTTGGGCGGACTGATCATTATTGGGACAGAGCGTATGGAGAGTCAACGGATAGACCTCCAAATCCGAGGACGTTCAGGACGCCAAGGTGATCCAGGTATGAGCAAGTTTTTCGTATCCTTGGAGGATGATGTTATTAAAAAATTTGGTCCTAATTGGGTGCATAAACGATATAAAGACTACCACGTTCAAGACATGACAAATCCAGTGGTTTTAAGAGGACGTAAGTATCGCAAGCTAGTAGAGAGAGCTCAGCGTGCCAGTGATAGTGCAGGACGGTCTGCACGTCGACAAACTTTAGAGTATGCTGAAAGTATGAATATTCAAAGAGAGATGGTATATAAGGAACGAGATCGTTTAATAGATGGTTCTCGTGACTTAGAGGGTGTGGTCGAAGATATTATTGATAGTTACACAAATCAAGTGTCTTCTGTAAACTATGGAAGTCGAGAGTTGTTGTTCCACTTTATTGTGACTAATATTAGTTTTCATATCAAAGAAATTCCAGAGTATCTGGATATATCTGATAAAAATGCAGTTCGCACTTTTTTGAAGCAAATTATTGATAAGGAGCTTTCTGAAAAGAAAGCATTGCTTGAGCAATATGGTCTGTATGAACAATTTTTACGCTTTTCTCTACTCAAAGCCATTGATGACAACTGGGTAGAACAGGTTGACTATTTGCAACAATTGATGATGGCGGTCAGTGGCCAATCTTCAACTCAGAAAAACCCTATTGTTGAGTACTATCAAGAAGCCTATTCAGGATTCGAAACCATGAAAGAACAAATTCATCTGGATATGGTTCGTAATCTACTAATGGGGCTCGTAGAGGTCACTTCTAAAGGTGAAATCGTAACCCATTTTCCATAAAAGGAGAACATATGACAATTTATAATATAAATTTAGGAATTGGCTGGGCTAGTAGCGGTGTTGAATACGCTCAAGCTTATCGTGCGGGTATTTTTCGCAGTCTGAATCTACCGTCTAAGTTTATCTTTACAGATATGATTTTAGCTGATAATATCCAGCATTTGACAGCTAATATTGGATTTAATGATGAGGAAGTTATTTGGCTATATAATTATTTTACGGATATCAGAATTGCACCGACCAGTGTGACTGTAGATGATGTTTTGGCTTATTTTGAAGGTGTAGAAAGCCATCGTGAAAGAAATGGGAAAATTGAACGAATCTTCTTTTCTGATGAAGACAAGTTTATTACTTGTTATTTGGTAGATGAGGGAAAAGATTTTGTCCAACATGTGGAATATGTGTTTGCCGGTAATCTGGTTCGCAAAGATTACTTCTCTTACACACGCTATTGCACAGAATATTTTGCTCCTAAAGACAATGTAGCGACACTCTACCAAAGAACCTTCTACAATGAAGATGGAACTCCGGCTTATGAAATGTTCATGAATCAAGGGACCGAGGAAGTTTACCGTTTTAAGGATCGCATTTTATACGGGAAGCCTGCCTTGCTCCGTTATTTCATGCAGACACTTCAGTTAAGCAGATCAGATCTAGTGATTTTAGATCGTGAGACTGGCATTGGGCAGGTTGTTTTTGAGGAAGCGCAAGCGGCACATCTAGCGGTAGTTGTTCATGCAGAGCATTACAGTGAAAATGCGACAAATGAGGATTATATCCTTTGGAATAACTATTATGACTATCAGTTTACCAATGCAGATAAGGTCGATTTCTTTCTCGTTTCAACGGATCGTCAAAAGGAAGTCTTAGAGCAACAGTTTGCTCACTATACCACACATGATCCTAAGATTGTGACTATTCCAGTTGGAAGTGTTGACCAATTAACAAAACCACTAGAGAGTCGTAAGCCATTTTCTCTTATTACAGCTTCGCGTCTAGCTAAGGAAAAGCATATTGATTGGCTTGTCAAGGCTGTGATTGAGGCTCATAAGGAATTGCCAGAGTTAACCTTTGATATCTACGGTAGTGGTGGCGAAGAATCTTTATTGCGACAAATCATTACGACGAATCAAGCGGAGGATTATATCCATCTTAAGGGCCATGCAGATTTGTCTCATATTTACTCTCAATATGAAGTTTATCTAACTGCTTCTACAAGTGAAGGCTTTGGGTTGACACTCATGGAAGCAATTGGTTCGGGCTTGCCATTGATTGGTTTTGATGTTCCTTATGGAAATCAAACCTTCATTGAAGATGGCGAAAATGGATATTTGATTCCAAGCTCATCTGACCATGTCGAAGATGAAATCAAGAAAGCTTATGCAGAAAAGATTTGCCAACTGTATTCGGAAAATCGTTTGGAAAGTATGAGAGAAAAATCCTACCAGATTGCTGAGAAATTCTTGACTCAAGAGATTCTGAATACATGGGAAAAAACAATCAAGGAGGTAGTGGATGATTCAGTTATTTGATGTATACAATCAAGAAAGCCAAGATTTGCACTATAGTCTGACTGCAGCAGGACTATCTGATTTGGCTGTGGTTATTGAACCAGATGGATTTTTACCAGATGGAGTTGTCTCTCCCTTTACCTATTATTTGGGTTATGACAGTGGTAAACCCTTGTACTTTAACCAAGTTCCTGTACCAGACTTTTGGGAGATTGCTGGGGATAATCAGTCTGCAATCATTAATGATCTTTCTCAAGAACGGGCGGTCATTCATTATGCAGATGGTTTACAGGCTCGTTTGGTAAAAAAAGTCGAATGGAAAACACCAGCTGGTCGAATCTTTCAAGTAGATCACTACAATCGTTTTGGAGCTTGCTTTGCAAAAACCACCTATGATATTTTGGGGCAAGCTATTATGACTTCCTATCGGGACGTAGCTCAAAAGGAAGTTGTTTTGGAAAACCATGTCACAGGTGATATTCTTTTGACCTTGGAAGGGCAAGGCTTGCGTCATTTTTCTGGTCGAGTGGCCTTTGTCATAGACTTCTTGCAGGGGTTGAAAGTGAATCTTGACCACCTTCTCTTTAATACTTTATCTACTTCATTTTTGACTTCCTACCATTTTCCAGAAAAATCAGGACAGGATATCTTGGTTTGGCAGGAACCATTGCAGGACCATATTCCTGGAAATATGCAACTGATCTTGGAGAATGACCAGCTTCGAGCTAAGACCATTATCATTCCAGATTATGCGACTTATGAACGCGCCCTACAATTAACGGATGAAAAATTCCATCATAAGTTTAGTCACCTAGGATATCATTATCAATTTAAGCGTGATAATTTTGTTCGTCCTGATGCCTTGATAGTGACCAATTCGGATCAACTAGAGCAAGTCGAAAAACTGGTGGAGAGTTTACCAAGGGTCACTTTCCGAATCGCAGCAGTGACAGAAATGTCAGCTAAGTTGATGGATATGCTCCGCTACCCGAATGTTGTACTCTATCAAAATGCTAGTCCTCAGAAGATTCAGGAGCTTTATCAGTTATCAGATATCTATTTGGATATCAACTATGGGAATGAACTTCTTCAGGCTGTTCGCCAGGCCTTTGAACATAACCTATTGGTCCTAGCTTTTGAGGAAACAGCGCATAATCGCCGCTATACAGCTCCAAATCATATTTTCGCTAAGGAAGCAGTTGATGGCATGATTCAAACTATTGAATTAGCTCTTTCTAACGTTAAGGAGATGGGACGAGCTCTTGGAGAGCAAGGTTACCATGCCAATTATGTGGATCCAATCATGTATCAGGAGCGGATGGAAACCATTTTAGGAGAAAGCCATGGCTAAAAAAGATCTATTTTATCAAGATGTTGAAGGTCGCATGGAAGAGATGAAACAGCAACCTATTAAAAAGGAAAAATCGACTCGAGGAGAAAAAATAAATAAAATTTTTTCAATCTTGCTAGGAATAATGATTTTGATTGGTTTACTGTTTACTTTAATAGGGCTTTTGAGGTAGTTAAATGACTGAACTATTGATAATTTTAACCATTATTTTAGCTATTTCCTTAATTATTCTTGTGACCATTCAACCAAGACAAACTCAAATTTTTTCTACGGATGCTACTAGTAATATCGGAAAGCCCAGCTATTGGCAAAGTAATACGCTTGTTAAAGTCCTAACTCTGCTTGTTAGCTTAGCCTTATTTGTGATGCTTATCCTCTTTATGGTCTTAACGTTTGCATAAGCTATAGTTTTATGGAGATAATGATTGACTTTAAAAGTAATCATTTAAAGAAATTTAAGTTTTAGGAGAATATTTTAAGAAAACTTTTAGGAAACTAGCTTATACTATAATCATAAGTTAAGAAGAACTTAACTTTAACTCCTAAAAATTTTTCATAATAATCTCCCTATAAAATAAAGTCGCCCAATCAGGCGGCTTATTTTTGTACTAATACTCAATGAAAATCAAAGAGCAAACTAGGAAGCTAGCCGCAGGCTGTACTTGAGTACGGCAAGGGGACGCTGACGTGGTTTGAATTTGATTTTCGAAGAGTATAAGATTAAGCTTGTTCATGGTATAATAGTACTATGAGATTAGATAAATATTTGGTTGCCTGCGCCCTAGGAAGTCGGACCGAGGTCAAAAACTTTCTAAAGGCTGGGCGCGTGATGGTCAATGGTAAAAAGGAAAAATCTGCCAAGCTACAAATCAATGAAGATACTGACGAGATTTGTTTTGACGGGCAAAAGCTAACCTACGAGGAGTTTGTTTACTATATGATGAACAAGCCCCAGGGTGTTATTTCAGCAACTGAAGATCCTAAACATAAGACTGTGTTGGATTTGTTGGATGACCTAGCTCGTTCAAAGGAAGTTTTCCCAGTAGGGCGTTTGGATATCGATACGCATGGACTCTTGCTCTTGACAAATGATGGTAATCTGGCTCATGCTCTTCTTTCACCAAAACGTCATGTGAATAAGACTTATCTGGCGCAGGTCGATGGAATCATGACCCAAGAGGATGTAGAGAAATTTGCTCAGGGGATTCCACTGAAAGACTTTACTTGTCAGCCTGCCAAGCTGGAGCTTGTGTCGGTGGATACGGAAAAGGAAGAAAGCTTGGTCCGAGTGATCATTGCAGAAGGGAAATTCCACCAGGTCAAACGGATGGTGGCCTACTGTGGTAAGGAAGTTGTGGACTTGCAACGTTTGACCATGGGAACTCTGACCTTGGATGAGGATTTGAAACGTGGAGAATGGCGTCGCCTAAGCCAGGAAGAATTAGAAGGCTTGCTCGAAAGTGTTAGGTAAACTGTGTAATCGTTGAAAAAGGTGAGGAAAATATCCTTGCCTTTTTCAGTTTTTGGTTGCTTCCTTTGTGAAAAGAGTTATAATAGACTGTAGAATAAAAGGAGGATTTTATGAACGCGATTCAAGAATCATTTACAGATAAATTATTTGCCAACTATGAAGCAAATGTCAAATACCAAGCTATCGAAAATGCTGCCAGCCACAATGGAATCTTTGCAGCCCTTGAGCGTCGTCAAAGCCATGTAGACAACACACCTGTTTTCTCACTTGATTTGACAAAGGACAAGGTCACTAATCAGAAGGCTTCTGGTCGTTGCTGGATGTTTGCAGCCCTCAATACTTTCCGTCACAAACTCATCTCTCAATACAAACTTGAAAACTTTGAATTGTCACAAGCCCACACCTTCTTCTGGGACAAGTATGAAAAATCAAACTGGTTCTTGGAGCAAGTCATTGCGACTGCAGACCAAGAATTGACAAGCCGCAAGGTTAGCTTCCTACTCCAAACTCCACAACAAGATGGTGGTCAATGGGATATGGTTGTGGCTCTCTTTGAGAAATACGGTGTTGTTCCTAAGTCTGTTTATCCAGAGTCTGTTTCATCTAGCAGCAGTCGTGAGCTCAATGCCATCCTTAACAAATTGCTTCGTCAAGATGCTCAAATCTTGCGTGACCTCTTGGCTTCTGGAGCAGATCAGGAGACTGTTCAAGCTAAGAAAGAAGACCTTTTGCAAGAGATTTTTAACTTCCTTGCCATGTCACTAGGACTTCCACCGCGTCAATTTGACTTTGCTTATCGCGATAAGGACAACAACTACCAAAGTGAAAAGGGCATTACACCACAAGAGTTTTACAAGAAATATGTTGACCTTCCACTAGAAGACTACGTTTCTGTCATCAATGCTCCAACTGCTGATAAACCTTATGGTAAATCTTATACCGTTGAGATGTTGGGAAATGTCGTTGGTAGCCGTGCGGTTCGTTACATCAACGTACCGATGGAACGCTTGAAAGAATTGGCCATTGCCCAAATGCAAACAGGAGAAACTGTCTGGTTTGGTTCAGATGTCGGCCAACTCAGCAACCGTAAAGCCGGAATCCTTGCGACAGATGTTTATGACTTTGAATCAAGCATGGATATCCAACTCACTCAAGACAAGGCAGGACGTTTGGACTACAGCGAAAGCTTGATGACCCACGCTATGGTCTTGACAGGTGTTGATTTGGATGAAAATGGTAAATCAATCAAGTGGAAAGTTGAAAACTCATGGGGAGATAAAGTAGGTACAGATGGTTACTTTGTTGCCTCAGACGCTTGGATGGACGAATACACTTACCAAATCGTTGTTCGTAAGGAATTGCTAACAGCAGAAGAACGAGCTGCTTATGAAGCAGAACCAATCGTCCTTGCTCCATGGGATCCAATGGGTGCTTTGGCAGAATAATAGAACGCAAAAAAGAATCAGATGATAAACCTGATTCTTTTTTTGTTTATACATTCTCGTCGAGATTACATGATACCGAAGAAACGAGCTGCGATACCTACTGCAAAGAGGGCAAGGATGATTGTGATTGGAGATACTTTTTTCTTAAGCAACCACATGCAAAGGAAAGTAAGGAGAAGTCCCATCAATCCTGGGATCAATGAGTTCAACTGACCTTGAAGGGTTTGTGGTTGAACACTATCCAAGCTCATGCCACTAAGTGCTTGACCAAGAATACCCTTCAATTCTCCACCTGTAACAGCGCCTTCTGGGAAGTTGATGTAGGCACCTTCTGACAATTGTTTACCTGGGAGGTTAATAGTGAAGTTGATTGATACCCAACGTTGTACAAGGACAGCAAGGATGAACATACCAAGGATAGAAGCTCCTTTAGTGATGTCTTTCAAGATACCACCTGACATGTCTTTAGTGATTTCAGATCCAGCCTTGTAACCAAACTCTTGTGTGTACCATAGGAAAGACATACGGATTGCATTCCATCCAAAGAAGAAGAGAAGAGGACCAACGATGTTACCAGTTGCAGCAAGAGATGCACCAAGAGCTCCAAGTATCGGACGAACTGTAAACCAGAAGACTGGGTCACCGATACCAGCAAGAGGTCCCATCATACCAATCTTAACACCTTGGATAGCAGCGTCATCAATTTCAGTACCGTTAGCGCGTTCTTCTTCAAGTGCAAGCGTAACCCCCATGATTGGAGCAGCTACGTATGGGTGAGTATTGAAGAATTCAAGGTGACGCTCAAGAGCAGCAGCTTGATCTTCTTTAGTAGTGTACAATTTTTTGATAGCTGGGATCAAAGAGTAAGCCCAACCCAAGTTTTGCATACGTTCGTAGTTCCAAGAACCTTGAAGGAATTGTGAACGCCACCAAACTTTTTGGCGATCTGATTTTGATAATTGAATTTTTTCAGCCATGATTGTTCCCCTTTCTAGTAGTCTTCTAGGATATCACCGATTGGATCGTTAGAAGTTGCAGCTCCTCCGCCACCGTTTCCACCTTGTTTAGAAAGGTTGAGGTAGATGAAGGCAAGGGCAACACCGATGACACCAAGGGCAATCAAAGTCAATTGAGAGATTGCTGCAAGAGCAAAACCGATAGCAAAGAATGGCCATACTTCACGAGTAGCCATCATGTTGATAACCAAAGCGTAACCAACGGCAACGACCATGGCACCACCGACAGCCATACCACCGTTCAACCAGTCTGGCATTAAACCAAGAGCGTCTTGAACAGCAGAAGCTGGGATAGCAATAAGGAAGGCTGCAGGAATAGCGATACGAAGACCTTGAAGAATAAGGGCAAAGTAGTGAGCACGCTCAACAGCTGCAATGTTACCTTCTTTAGCAGCAGCGTCTGCAGTGTGAACCAAACCAACTGAGATTGTACGAACGATCATAGTCAAGAAAAGTCCAGCTACGGCAAGAGGGATTGCAGTAGCTGTTGCGACTGCGATACCTTCAGTAGTAAAGTTACCACCTTTAATCATGATGATTGCAGCGGCAACAGAGGCAAGGGCAGCGTCAGGAGCAACGGCAGCACCAATGTTTGCCCAACCAAGAGCGATCATTTGAAGTGATCCACCAAGCATAACCCCTGCTTCGAGGTTACCAGTAACAAGACCGATAAGGGTACAAGCTACGATTGGTTGGTGGAATTGGAATTGGTCGAGGATACCTTCAAGACCAGCAAGGAAGGCAACAACTACAACCAAGATAGCAGAAATGAATGAAATATCTGACATGGTTTTATTCCTTTTCTATTTAATTTTCATAAAGTGTTACAACTTATTTTGACAAGCATCGAACAAGTTGTAGATTATTGAACGTTAGCTTTGCTAATCAAGTCAAACAAATCTTTTTTAGTGTCGTTTGGTACTTTACGTACATCAAATTCAACGCCAAGGTCACGCATTTTTTCAAATGTAGCAACGTCGTCTTTGTCCATAGACAGTACGTTGTTGACCATTGTTTTACCAGTTGAGTGAGCCATTGATCCAACGTTAAGAGTTTTGATTGGCACACCACCTTCGATAGCACGAAGGGCATCTTGTGGTGTTTCAAACAAGATAAGGGCGTGTGTCTCACCAAAACGAGGGTCTTTAGCAACCTCAATCAATTTTTTGATTGGAACAACGTTAGCCTTAACTCCGTTAGGAGCCGCTTGTTTGATCAATTCTTTACGAAGGTCGTCGTTGGCTACGTTATCTGAAGCAACGATGATACGGTTAGCTTTTGAATCTGGTGTCCAAGCAGTTGCGACTTGTCCGTGAAGAAGACGAGTGTCAAGACGTGCAAGATTGATTTTCAATTTACCGTCTCCAATGACAGTTCCTTCTGGAATAGCAGCTTGGGCTACAGGCGCAGCTGCAGCAGTAGCAACTTCCTCAGCTGGGTTTAGTTCTTCTGGAAGAGCCTTGATGCCATCTTTGGCTTCTTTAATGATGTTTGCAGCGACTTTATCCACTCCAGCAGCAGCGTCCATGAGGCGCTCTGTGTAAGCTTGGATCAACATCGGTAAATTAAGTCCTGTGATGATGGCAAATTTACGCTCTGGGTTTTCTCCCATTACGCGGCTAGCTTGGTTAAATGGAGATCCACTCCAAAGGTCAGCCAAGACTAGAACCTCATCTTCTGCGTCAAATGCAGCCACAGCATTGTTGAACTTGGCGTATAAATCATCTGGACCTTCGTTTGGCATAAAGGTTACAACTTGAACCTTTTCTTGTTCACCAAAGATCATAGATCCTGACTGATGAATACCCGCGGCAAATTCACCGTGGCTCGCAATAATGATTCCGATACTCATTATTGTCATTCCTCCTTATAAAATGTTTGACTTGTAGTTTAAGAAAACTTTAAGACTCCTTAAGTATAAATCGTTTTCAGAAAAAATGCAACTAATTATAATAAAGAGTGAAAAAAATCTCAAAGCCCTATCTTTGAAAATATTGATATATCAACTTTTTATAAAATCGTCTATAAAATGGTAAAAAAATTTAATATAAAAAAGCAGAGGGACAAGGAAGTTTACGTCAGTAGTGCTCTTGGGCGTCTAAAAAATGCCCCAAGTCCAATTAATTGTCATGTCAAAATTTTATTGCTAAAAAAACGAGGCGGGATCTTCTGTCCACTACCTCGTTTTGGCATTTTATTTATCTTAGTGTGTAAAGTCTAGAACCATACGACCTTGGATGGTACCAGCAGCCATTTCATCAAAGACAGCAATGGCATCTTCGACAGGCCGTTTTTGAACGATTGGAACAACAAGACCTTCAGCACCAAATTGGAAGGCTTCTTCCAAATCTTTACGTGTTCCAACAAGGGAACCGATGACTTGAATACCGTCAAGAACTGTCTTGACGATGCTTAGATCCATCATTTCTGAAGGGAGTCCAACAGCTACTACACGACCGCCTGCACGAACAGAGTCAACTGCTTGGTTGAAGGCAACTTTTGATACAGCTGTTACGACAGCTGAGTGAGCCCCACCGTTTGTTTTTT
This sequence comes from Streptococcus infantis, assembly GCF_047460875.1. Classification (GTDB taxonomy): domain Bacteria; phylum Bacillota; class Bacilli; order Lactobacillales; family Streptococcaceae; genus Streptococcus; species Streptococcus infantis_AA. Next base: position 30,254 of record NZ_JASHFI010000014.1, read on the forward strand.
CTTTGATAAGGCCTGGAACATCTTCGACTTCAAGACCATTAATCACGATATCAGCACCAACTTCTTTAGCTAGAGCAAGTTTATCGTTGTTAATATCTACTGCGATAACGTGAGCGTTGAATACTTTTTTAGCGTATTGAACAGCTAAGTTACCAAGTCCTCCAGCACCATAGAGTACAACCCATTGGCCTGGTTCAACTTTTGCTTCTTTGATAGCCTTGTAGGTAGTAACACCGGCACAAGTAATTGAAGAAGCTTGGGCTGGATCAAGACCTTCTGGAACCTTAACGGCATAATCTGCAGTTACGATACATTGTTCTGCCATACCACCATCTACTGAGTAGCCAGCATTTTTTACTGTACGGCAAAGAGTTTCGCGCCCAGTTGTACAGTATTCACATGTGCCACAACCTTCAAAGAACCAAGCAACACTAACACGGTCGCCAACTTTTAGGCTCTTAACATCAGGGGCGATTTCTTTTACGATACCAATCCCTTCGTGACCGAGAACACGTCCTGGAACTTTTCCAAAGTCACCATGGGCAACGTGGAGGTCAGTGTGGCAGACACCACAGTACTCAACTTCAACAAGAGCTTCCCCAGTTTCGAGCGGACGGAGCACTTTTTCTTCAATAGCAACACCAGTGCTTTCTGGATTTACAACAACAGCTTTCATAGCTATCCTCCTTGGTTAGTAGTTGAGGTGCAGAGGAAAATGGGCTTGCCTTGACTCATGATTCAAGTGAAGTCGAATTTGAACTGCCCTCTTTTTTGTTTATATGTGAATTGTATCACTATATTTAATATAGTACAAGGGATTTGATGCAAAAACATATGTAATCGCTTAACCAGTTGATGAGACTGTGAAAATTGAACAATGATATCTGGCGTCTTGTCATAAAATTTCATATAAAGAGGAAGTTGTTCGTTCTCGAGTCTAGGGAGAGAGGTTGCAAACAGACTTTCTAAGATCCTTCTCTAGGAGTTTTTGGTATAATAGAGAGTAATTTGTTTTCTAGTATGAGAAGTTAGAATGAGAGGTATGTATGTCCCCTTCAGTTCAGTTATTAAAAGACCGCTATTTAAAGAATATCAAAGAAAATCCAGATCTCTATATTGGGATAGAGTTGGAGTTTCCTATCGTACATACGAAAGGGAAACCCACAGATATTGAAGTCACCAAGGACTTGATGCGATTTTTAGTGGATGCTCTCAGCTTGGAAGTTGAAAAAGAGGACCAGGATGGCAATTCAATTCAACTTGTAGAACCAATCTGTCAAGATCGTATTTTATTTGAGGTTTCCTACACGACCTTGGAGTTTGCCTTTGGCAGAGCCCAGAAAATCCAAGAGGTCCAAGGACGATTTCAAGCTTATATGAAGGTTATTCAGGAAAAACTAGGCGAAAAGGATCATGCTATCCAGGGCTGGGGGATTCACCCAAACTGGGATCAGAATGACAATCGACCGGTGGCTTATCCACGCTACCAGATGCTGATGGATTACTTGCATATGGGAAGTCGCCAAGAGAGTGCTGATTTGCATGACTTTCCACAATACGGTGCTTTTATCTGTGGGAGTCAAGTTCAGTTGGACGTATCGACTGCTAACTACCTACGTGTCATCAATGCTTTCACTCAGATTGAAGCAGTAAAAGCTTTCTTATTTGCCAATTCTGAGTTTTCGGGAGCAGACTGGGATACTTTGATTTCACGAGATATCTTTTGGGAAAAATCCATGCATGGGATTTATCCAGAAAATGTTGGTGTCAATGCAAAACTCTTCAAAGATGAGGATGATTTTTTTGATTATCTAGACCACTCTGCGATTTTCACAGCAGAACGAGATGGGGAAACCTACTATTTTTCTCCGATTCGGGCTAGAGATTACCTAGCTACTGATGAAATTTTTGCCTATACTCTAAATGGAAAAGAAACTCTGCTTGTCCCTCAAGAGAAGGATTTTCAAACGCACCGTAGTTACCAATATCAAGACTTGACGACTAGAGGAACGGTCGAATTTCGTAGTGTTTGTACACAGCCGTTAGACCGAACTTTTTCTTCAGCAGCCTTTCATCTAGGTTTGTTGGTGAATCTAGACAAGCTTGAAGCTTACCTAGAGACAGCTCCTTTCTTTGAGAGATTTGGTCGTGACTACAAGTCATTGAGACGCCAGTTTTCTAAGAAACAGCTTTCAGACGAGGAGACAGCTGGAATTGTTCAATTCTCAAAAGACTTGCTAGCGATAGCAGAGCAAGGTCTTGAAATGAGAGGTCAGCAAGAAATGACCTATTTAGAGCCTTTGAAAGAAAAAATGACTCTATAATTTTCTTATAAAGGAAGAATTTTCTGAAAAATCATGTTATAATGGATGAGACTATAGATAAAGGATAGAGATTTATGACATTAGTTTATCAATCAACGCGTGATGCGAAAAATACCGTAACAGCCAGCCAAGCGATTTTGCAAGGTTTGGCAACAGATGGAGGTTTGTTTACTCCGGTTAGTTATCCAAAGGTAGATTTGGATTTTGACACATTAAAGGATGCTTCTTACCAAGAAGTGGCTAAGCTGGTCTTGTCAGCTTTCTTGGATGACTTTACAGCAGAGGAGTTGGACTACTGTATCACCAATGCCTATGACAGCAAGTTTGATACTCCAGCCATTGCCCCTCTTGTGAAACTCGATGGCCAATACAACTTGGAACTCTTCCACGGTTCAACCATTGCCTTTAAGGATATGGCCTTGTCTATCTTGCCATACTTTATGACAACAGCTGCTAAGAAGCATGGTTTGGAAAACAAGATTGTCATCTTGACAGCGACGTCTGGAGACACTGGTAAAGCTGCCATGGCAGGATTTGCGGATGTTCCTGGAACTGAAATCATCGTCTTTTATCCAAAAGACGGTGTCAGCAAGGTACAAGAATTGCAAATGACCACGCAAACTGGTGACAATACTCATGTTATCGCTATTGATGGTAACTTTGATGATGCCCAAACCAACGTCAAGCATATGTTCAACGATGTGGCTCTTCGTGAAAAATTAGCAGCTAACAAGCTCCAGTTCTCATCAGCTAACTCTATGAATATCGGCCGTTTGGTACCACAGATTGTTTATTATGTTTATGCCTACGCTCAGCTTGTTAAAACTGGCGAAATTGTGGCTGGTGACAAGGTCAACTTCACCGTACCGACAGGAAACTTTGGGAATATCCTAGCAGCCTTTTATGCGAAGCAAATCGGTCTGCCAGTTGGGAAACTAATCTGTGCTTCAAATGACAACAATGTCTTGACGGACTTCTTTAAAACTCGTGTCTATGACAAGAAGCGTGAGTTTAAGGTAACCACTAGTCCGTCTATGGATATCTTGGTATCTTCAAACTTGGAGCGTTTGATTTTCCACCTTTTGGGTAATGATGCGGTTAAGACAGCTGAACTTATGAATGCCTTGAATAGCCAAGGTCAGTATGAGTTGACTGATTTTGATGCAGAGATTCTGGACCTTTTTGCGGCAGAGTATGCTACTGAAGCAGAAACAGCAGCAGAAATCAAGCGTGTTTATCAAACAGATGCCTACATTGAGGATCCACATACAGCAGTTGCTTCAGCCGTATATAAAAAATACCAAGCGGCGACAGGCGATGTTGCTAAGACCGTGATTGCTTCAACGGCTAGTCCTTATAAATTCCCAGTAGTTGCAGTAGAAGCTGTAACAGGGAAATCAGGCTTGACCGACTTTGAAGCTTTGGCTCAGTTGCACGAAATTTCAGGAGTGGCAGTGCCACCAGCAGTTGATGGCCTTGAAACAGCTCCAGTTCGTCACAAGACAACTGTTGCAGCGGCAGAGATGCAGGCTGCAGTAGAATCTTATCTAGGACTTTAAGACAGAGGAAGTAAACTCGGTTGGGCAACTAACTGAGTTTCTTTTCATCAGGAGGAAGGATTGTTTAAGAAAAATAAAGACATTCTCAACATAGCCCTGCCAGCCATGGGTGAAAATTTCTTGCAGATGCTCATGGGAATGGTAGACAGCTACTTGGTGGCACATCTGGGCTTAATCGCCATTTCGGGTGTGTCTGTAGCGGGCAATATTATAACCATTTACCAAGCGATTTTTATTGCTTTGGGAGCGGCTATTTCCAGTGTCATTTCAAAAAGTGTGGGGCAGAAGGACCAGTCGAAGCTTGCTTATCATGTTACTGAAGCGCTGAAGATCACCCTGCTACTGAGTTTAGTTTTAGGTGGCTTGTCCATCTTTGCGGGTCAAGAGATGATTGGTCTTTTGGGTACTGAACAGGCTGTGGCTGAAAGTGGTGGCTTATACCTATCTTTAGTTGGTGGAACAATCGTTCTCCTGGGCTTAATGACTAGTCTAGGAGCCTTAATTCGCGCTACCCACAATCCTCGACTTCCGCTTTATGTTAGTTTTTTATCCAATGCTTTAAATATTGTTTTTTCAAGTATCGCCATTTTTATCCTTGATATGGGGATAGCTGGTGTAGCTTGGGGGACTATTTTGTCTCGTTTGATCGGGGTTGTAATTTTGTGGTCACAATTAAAACTTCCATATATGAGACCGACGTTTGGACTGGATAAAGACCTGCTGACCTTGGCTTTACCTGCAGCGGGAGAACGTCTCATGATGAGAGCTGGAGATGTGGTCATTATTGCCTTGGTTGTTTCCTTTGGGACGGAGGCAGTTGCAGGAAATGCGATCGGTGAAGTCTTGACTCAGTTTAACTATATGCCAGCCTTTGGTGTCGCTACAGCAACAGTCATGCAGGTGGCTCGAGCAGTTGGAGAAGATGATTGGGCAAGGGTAGACAACTTAAGTAAGCAAACTTTTTGGCTTTCCCTCTTTCTTATGTTGCCCTTAACACTCAGTATCTATGCTCTAGGAACGCCCCTAAGTCACCTCTATACTAGTGATCCTTTGGCTATTGAAGCCAGTGTTATGGTGACGCTGTTCTCTCTACTAGGGACTCCTATGACGACGGGAACAGTTATTTATACAGCTGTCTGGCAAGGTTTGGGAAATGCCCGACTTCCCTTTTATGCGACAAGTATTGGAATGTGGTGCATCCGTATTGGGACTGGTTACCTGATGGGAATTGTTCTTGGATGGGGTTTGCCTGGTATCTGGGCAGGAACTCTTTTGGATAATGGTTTCCGTTGGATTTTCCTACGCTATCGTTACAAATCTTATATGAAATTGAGAGGATAAGAAATGCAAGAAACGGCTTTTATTTGGGATTTAGACGGGACCTTATTGGACTCTTATGAGGCTATTTTAGCAGGAATCGAAGAGACCTTTGCTCAGTATGACATTCCTTATGATAAGGCTGAGGTTCGTGCCTTTATTCTACAAACTTCCGTTCAAGATCTGTTGGAAAAGGTGGGAGAAGAAAGAGGCTTGGATGCTGATATGCTCAATCAAGTCCGTGCTCAGAGCTTGGCTGAGAAGAATGCTCAAGTGGTTCTGATGCCAGGGGCCCGCGAGGTTTTAGCTTGGGCAAATCAGCAAGGAATTCAACAATTTGTTTACACTCACAAAGGCGATAATGCTTTTACAATTTTAGAGAACTTGGGTTTGGCCCACTATTTCACAGAAATTTTAACCAATCAAAGTGGCTTTGCTCGGAAACCTAGTCCAGAAGCTGCGATTTATCTTTTAGATAAGTATGGATTAAATCCTCAGCAGACTTATTATATCGGCGATCGGACTTTGGATATAGAATTTGCCCAAAATAGTGGGATTCAGAGTATTAATTTTCTTACCTCTCCTGCAGCATGTAATCAACAGATAGAGCGTTTAGAAGATATTAGTTCTTTTTCCTTCTAGAATTTTCTTCAAGAAGAATGTGTCAGCCTGATGACAAGAAACTAACAAACTATTTCAAGTAATGATATTTGTTACAACGAATGTACAGTTCTGTTAAATAGCCCCCAAAGGGCTTTTTTTCTCTTTTCTTTGTGTTATGATAGACAGGTACTACATTTGAAAAGGAGTTTGATAGTATGAAGAAAAGAATTATTTTAGCATCAACAGTAGCCTTGTCCTTTGCACCTGTATTGGCAACTCAAGCAGAAGAACTAGTATGGACAGCGCGCAGTGTTGAGCAAATTCAAAACGATGTTACTAAGAATGAGAATAAAACAAGCTATACGATTCAGTATGGAGATACTCTAAGTACCATTGCCGAAGCTTTGGGAGTGGATGTGACCGTTCTTGCTAACTTGAACAAGATCAGCAATATTGATCTGATTTTCCCTGAGACAGTGCTTACTACAACTGTTAATGATGAGGAAGAAGTGACAGAAGTTGAAATTCAAACCCCTGACACAGTTCAAGGTGGCGAAGGAACAACTGCAACAGCAGATTTGACAACTAACCAAGTCACTGTAGATGACCAAACTGTACAGGTTGAAGATTTAACTCAACCAGTTGAAGAAACAGAGTCTCAAGTTGAAGCAGTAGCACCACAAGCGACAGAAGAAGCAGTAGCAGAGGTTACTACAGAAGTTGTAACACCAGCGGAAGATCCGGTAGCAGAGGCTACTACTGAAACTGTAGCAGAAGTTGCGAGCCCAGTAGTAGAGAACTCAACTCCAGTAGTGGAGGAAACAGCTGTAGAGACGGCTACAAGCGCATCTGATACAGAAGACGTTACCTATCAAGCAGAACCAAGTCAGCACTTTTCAAACACTTATGCAGCACCAGCAGCTCCTGATTATGCAAGTATTGCAGCTTCAAAATCAGAAAATTCAGGTCTACAACCACAAACGGCTGCCTTTAAAGAAGAAATTGCTAACTTGTTTGGTATCACATCATTTAGCGGCTACCGTCCTGGAGATAGTGGCGACCACGGAAAAGGTCTTGCCATTGACTTTATGGTTCCAGTAAGCTCAGCTCTTGGAGACCAAATTGCAGATTATGCGATCCAGAACATGGCGACCCGTGGAATTAACTATATCATCTGGAAACAACGTTTCTATGCACCATACGATAGCATATATGGACCAGCCTACACTTGGAATCCAATGCCAGATCGTGGAAGTGTCACAGAAAACCACTATGACCACGTTCACGTATCGATGAACTAATAGAAAGAGGAGTTGAAACTAATCTAGTTTCGGCTTCTTTTTTTGCAAGAATAGTATTTATAAGTGAAATAAAATCTGAAACATGATAAAATGTAAGCGTATACAAATAACAGTACTAAGGCATTAAAAGCAGAGAGAAAGGATGAAGTGAATGACAAATCGATTGAAAACTCCATTTGAGAAAACAAGAGATGATTTTGAACAGGAATTTTGCGGAGAAATTGTTGAGCTCTTGATTTTTACCCTCCAAAATGTAAATGGGGCTGCTTCTTTAAAAGATGGTTGTCTAATGCCGTCAGTTCATTTTAAAGCTAGTGTCAATGTTGAAACTCAGGAGTTCTCTGAACGTGAGGGACGTTTAGAATGGCTCCTGACCCCAGAAGAATTTGAAGAAAAGCATTGGGGGTTTAATTTTGAACCCTACAAAATTCATCGTATCAAATGTCAAAAACGCCCCTTCATGGAGCTAGAGACATATATGTCAGAAGTAGCTAATAACTGCTACCACTTGCTGGAATACTTAGATGACCAATCCACAGACGCTAGGTTAGAGACCTTGATTGAAACCTATCAAAAACCGGTCATCATTCAAGACGATATTGGCGAATTCACCTTAAACAGAGCCTATTCTTGGTTTGAAGGATTTATCACTTACGAGGGTGGTAAGATTCATGCTATCTTTGCTGCGAGTGCAGATGAAAGTCTTCCTCCAAGTTCTTTCGATGCTCTAAAGAAATTTATGGGAACTTTCCAAGTCCATGATGATCAGATTAAAAACTATATTGTCAAAGAACTCTGGGAAACAGCTCAAGACTGGATTGATTCAGATGAAAATGATGTGGAGTTAACAGAAGAGTATTTTACCAACTCACTTTCCGTGAGTGAACTATCGATCAACGAAGACGGAGAATTGACCCTCTACTATGATGATCGTGAAGAAATTTTTGCAGGCCATGCCATCGAAGTTGTCATCGATAAAGAGGGGGAAATCCTTCGAGCGGACTTGGTAGGCTAGTAATTGGGTTCTCAATAGATTTTAGAAGAAATAGAGGCTGGGACAAAAAATCCTGGCCTTGTTTGACATTTAGAATGCTTATTTAATGGAAACTTCATTTTTCTATCAATAACTTTGACCACTCCACAAACTTGTTGGATATGTAGTTATTGGGGTTAGGAAAAGACTTGGACTATCGATTTCTATCATGTTCTCTTTTTTTCTGGGAAGTGAGCAAAAGACTTGCATTATGAATTTATTTGTTTTACAATTGACTAATCAATCATTGATAAATCAAATATTTACAAGGAGATAGAAATGGCAGAAATACACGAATTACTTTATCAAGTTCGCTTAACAGACCAAATTATCACACAACTTTTTGAGAAACAGTTGGGAATCAGTTTGACCCGCTATCAAATTCTGCAGTTTTTATTGCAAAACTCACCTTGTAACCAAATTGCCGTTCAGGAGAAGTTAGAGATTGACCCTGCAGCCTTGACCCGTCATTTCAAGATTTTAGAGTCAGAGGGCTATGTCAGTCGTGAGAGAAATCCAGTCAATCAACGAGAAGTCTTAGTTGAATTAACCCAAGAAGCCAAGAATCAACTCTTGGTCAATCCGCCTAAACATCACTTGAAAGTGAAGGAACAGATGGAGAGCATCTTATCGCCTGCTGAGCAGAAAGAGCTGACGACTTTACTGACCAAGCTAGTGTCAGGTCTAGAAAAAATAGAATTTTAAGGAGAAAACGATGTCAATTATTACTACTATTTTAGCAACACTTGTTGCCCTCGAACATTTTTATATCTTTTATTTGGAGAGTATGGCAACGCGATCGGACACAACTAGTCGTGTCTTTAACATGGATAAGGAAGAATTAGGAAGGCCATCAGTAACCTCTCTTTTCAAGAATCAGGGAATTTACAATGCCTTGATTGGTCTATTTCTTCTTTATGGAATCTATTTCTCGCAGAGCCTTGAAATCGTGACAATCTTTGTTTTATTTGTCATAGGAGCAGCGGCTTATGGTGCCTTAACTGCAGATAAAAAAATCATTCTAAAGCAAGGTGGGCCAGCTATCTTAGCCCTCTTGAGTCTCCTTTTCTTGAAATAAAAAGGCCAGCACCTAGTGCTGGTTTTTGTTAACATATGTTTTTCTATCCTTTTTTATGTTTATGTTCAAGAAGTCTCTGATAAAAGAAGATTTGACAACTGTAGACATAAGGATAGATGGAGATGCCCACAATCCCAAAGCTAATCCAAATAAGGAAATACCAAGGGAGCAACTGTAAGTCAAGGACAAAGCGTTGGAACTTATAGCCCTTCATAAGGAAGCGACTAGTTTCAAGGATCCGACTTGGCTTAGCTATCCCAATTGCAAGGGTATCACAAAGGAGCAGTTCAACTTGCGAATATGCATAATACTGTGGAAGATAAATAATGGTTCCCAGAATCATCAACAAGACGCTTCCAAAGAAGTATAGCGCAAAAGTAAGGAGAAACTGTTCAGTATCTGTACTCGAGAGGTCAACTGCTGGAAATTCAGGGTGCAATTCCACAAATTTACGAGCCATTAGGCTACTGTAAAAGAGACAGTAGACTCCAAGAAGATTAGGTAGACTCCATAAAAAGAGGTAGAAACGTTTGAGCAAGAGCGTCAGGAAAGTCTGACTAAAGAGACGGTTGTCTAATAAAGACAAACTACCCTTGAAGGAAAGCTCTGTTTGAGGCACTCTAAAGAGATTGATGCTTGTAAAGAGGGCGCCAGCTAGGATAATCGAGCCTGTAAAACCAAGTGCCAAGGGAAAAAGCGATGACTGGATCAAGGTTATCAGAAAACTGAGGAAGGATTGCTCAAGAATTCCTTCGTCAATTAGAGATAAAGGGCTTATAAAACTAGTTAAAATTAGGAGAAGACTTGGCAGTAGAAAGACAAGCAAAAGACGAGGATGTTCGCTTTGAAAGTGTCTAGCTTGCTGACGAACTTCTTTTAAATCAATTTTTTGGTATTTCATTCTTTCATTATACCATAGTTCGTGACAGTTCCCGTTTTTTTTGATAGAATCATACAGTATGCCCTTGGGCACAAAGTAAGAACTGGGACTGTTTTTCCCAGCTTCGGAGGTAAAAAATGTCAGATTCACCAATCAAATATCGTTTAATTAAAAAAGAAAAACACACGGGAGCTCGTCTGGGTGAGATTATCACACCCCACGGAACCTTCCCAACTCCTATGTTTATGCCAGTTGGGACCCAAGCAACGGTCAAAACCCAATCACCAGAAGAGTTGAAAGAGATGGGGTCAGGAATTATCCTATCTAATACTTATCACTTGTGGCTACGTCCTGGAGATGAGTTGATTGCTCGAGCAGGTGGGCTTCATAAGTTCATGAATTGGGACCAACCTATCTTGACGGATAGTGGCGGTTTCCAAGTGTATTCCCTAGCGGACAGCCGTAATATTACTGAAGAAGGTGTTACCTTCAAGAACCACCTCAATGGTTCTAAAATGTTCCTATCACCTGAAAAGGCTATTTCTATTCAGAATAATCTAGGCTCAGACATCATGATGTCTTTTGATGAATGTCCTCAGTTCTACCAACCCTATGATTATGTGAAAAAGTCAATCGAACGTACTAGCCGTTGGGCAGAGCGTGGATTAAAAGCTCATCGTCGTCCCCATGATCAAGGTTTGTTTGGAATTGTACAAGGGGCAGGATTTGAAGACCTTCGTCGTCAGTCAGCTCATGACCTTGTAAGTATGGACTTCCCAGGCTATTCTATCGGTGGGCTAGCAGTTGGAGAAACCCACGAAGAGATGAACGCAGTTTTGGACTTCACCACTCAACTCCTTCCTGAAAATAAACCTCGTTACTTGATGGGAGTAGGAGCACCGGATAGCTTGATTGATGGGGTCATTCGTGGTGTGGATATGTTTGACTGTGTCTTGCCGACCCGTATTGCTCGTAACGGGACTTGTATGACAAGTCAAGGACGTTTGGTTGTAAAAAATGCCCAGTTTGCAGAGGACTTTACACCTCTTGATCCTGAGTGCGATTGCTACACATGTAAGAACTATACCCGTGCCTACCTTCGTCACCTGCTCAAGGCCGATGAAACCTTTGGTATCCGCTTGACAAGTTACCATAACCTTTACTTCTTGCTCAACCTTATGAAGCAGGTTCGTCAAGCGATTATGGATGATAATCTCTTGGAATTCCGTGAGCATTTTGTTGAAAAATATGGCTATAACAAGTCAGGGCGCAATTTCTAAGTTTAGTAGGCTAAAGCTAAAATCCTAAGTTTTCTCTTAGGATTTTTCTTCTTTTTTTGATAAAATAAAGGTAATATGGAATGAAAGTTAGATGGCTTTCTAGTCAATCTAATGAACGGAGAATAAACTCGTATGCGTATTAAATGGTTTTCCTTGATTAGGATTACAGGCTTACTCTTGGTGCTTTTGTACCATTTCTTTCAGACGATTTTTCCTGGAGGATTCTTCGGGGTTGACGTCTTTTTCACCTTTTCGGGCTTTCTCATCACGTCTCTCTTGTTGGAAGAGTATGGTCAAAAGGGGCAAATTGATCTTTTAGGATTTTTCAGGAGACGTTTTTATCGGATTTTCCCACCAGTCGTCTTGATGATACTTGTTACAATGCCTTTCACCTTCTTGGTTCGCCAAGATTATGTAGCAGGTATAGGTAGTCAGATTGCTGGTGTCCTTGGTTTTATGACAAACTTCTACGAGATGCTAACGGGTGGGAGTTATGAATCTCAGTTTATCCCTCATCTTTTTGTCCACAATTGGAGTCTAGCAGTTGAAGTTCATTACTATATCTTGTGGGGCTTGGCAGTTTGGTTCTTGTCTAAGCGGGCGAAATCGTCTGGACAATTAAGAGGGACAGTATTTATCCTGTCATCAGCTGCCTTTATCATCAGTTTCCTTTCAATGTTTATCGTTAGCTTTATCGTTAGCTCCTACTCGACGGTTTACTTTTCAAGTTTTACCCACGTCTATCCTTTCTTTCTAGGTAGTGTCTTGGCAACCTTGGTAGGTGTCCGTCAAACGACTACTCTGGTGAAGCGTCTAAATAATACCTGGGATTTGAAACAGACCTTGCTAGTCTTTGGTGCAGGTTTGGGAGTCCTGCTCTTACTGACCTTCTTCGTGAAGTTTACCTATCTCTTTGCCTATTTGATTGGATTCTTACTTGCAAGTGTAGCTGCACTTGCTATGATTCTTGCTACTCGAGTTTTACATGAGAAAACACCTAACATTGAAGAACCAAAGGTGATTAGCTTCCTAGCTGATACCAGTTACGCAGTATATCTCTTCCACTGGCCGTTTTACATTATATTTACCCAGTTGATGGGCAATCTGCCAGCAGTGATTTTAACGACAGTCTTCTCGTATCTTTTTGCAACCCTCTCATTCTATGTAATTGAACCTTTAATCGCTGGAAAGACAACAGGGCTTTTGCAAAAGGCAAAAGAGATTCCGCATATCAAGACTATTTTTGCATCTAGTAGCGGAATTCTTAGTTTGATCACACTGATTGTGATGATCATCGCTCCACAAGTTGGTGCTTTTGAGACAGATTTGACTGTCAATGGTCTTAAACAAGCGCAGACCAATCTTACTCGCACAAAAACTATGGCAGATCAGACGGAAGCAAGCCGCTACAATATTGCAGATGGTGTATCTATCATAGGGGACTCTGTAACCTTGCGGGCAACACCTGGTTTACAAGAGGTTTTGCCGGATGCTCAGACAGATGGGCAAGTAAGCCGAAATACAAAGCAAGCCAATGCCATTATGCTGAATAATAGCCAAAATAAGGCACTGCCTAAGATCGTTGTTATTGCTACTGGTGTTAATAATCCTGAGGACTACAAGGCTGACATAGACTCCTTGGTGACAAATCTACCTAAGGGGCATCAGCTTGTTCTGGTGACACCTTATGAAGGGGATACAAGCCAGGAAACTCAACCTTATGTAGAACAATATGCCAGCTATGCGCGTGAAGTTGCTCAAAAGTATCCCTACATTGAAATTGCAGATTGGAACCAAGTTTCCAAGGATCATCCAGATATTTGGAAGGGAACAGACCAGGTTCACTTTGGTAATGACAATACCAAGCTGGAAGAGGGAGCTAAGCTCTATGCAGAAACGATAGCTTCAGCCATCAAGGCCCTAGCAGATAAACCTGTGAAATCAAAATAATATCTAAAAAGAGAGTGGGACAGAAATCGGTAATTCGTTAGAATTCGATTTCGTCGTCCCACCTCCGCACAGTTGAGTAGGGCTGTAAAAGCTCATGAAATCAGCGTAGTAGAGCCCACTCAACCACTGCGTCTTGCTCGACAATCCAAAGACAATTGAGAGGCTAGGACTTTTGTCCTAGCCTCTTTTTCTTTTTAGGGAGCCTTTCTTGGAAGATAAAAAATAATTCCTGTAGACTCTATTCAGGTCTTCAACTTATCGGTTTATCTATCTTGTCAGCAATCTTAAAGCAGTGCTTTGCCCAATCCATGATCTAGTCTCAGTCTGTTCTTTGAGTTTCATGGCAAATTAAGTCTTGATTGGGAAAAACTTGCCAAATTGTCAGAATTATGAGAAAATAGGTGCAGTCTAAAAATGGAGGGAATGCAATGAGAGAAGACATCAAGATTAATGACCGTGCTCTAGCATTGGAAGATCAAATCATTGAAGTACTCGAAAAAGTATATGATACAGACGTAGAGTTAGATGTATACAACCTTGGATTGATTTACGAGATTGACTTGGACGAAAATGGACTTTGTACAGTTGTCATGACCTTCACGGATACTGCCTGTGACTGTGCAGAAAGTCTGCCAATCGAGATTGTGGCAGGTTTAAAACAAATTGATGGGATTGAGGATGTCAAGGTAGAGGTCACTTGGTCTCCAGCTTGGAAGATTACACGTATTAGTCGTTATGGGCGTATAGCTCTAGGGCTACCTCCACGATAATTATTTATTTTGAAAATACAAAAAAGCAAGCCGTTTTTGGCTTGCTTTTGATTTGCTTATTTTTTACCTGACTTGTCCATATTCCAGAAATCTGTAACGGCACCACGTGATGCAGAAGATACGGTATGGGCATACTTACCAAGGACACCACGGCTATAAAGTGGTGGCAAGGTTGTTTCTGCCTTGCGTTTTTCAAGCTCTTCATCGGAAACGTCCATGGAAATTTCTTTCGTATCTTGGTCAACCGTAACGATATCTCCTGTACGAAGGTAGGCAATTGGTCCGCCATCTTGAGCTTCAGGAGCGATATGTCCAACAACTAGTCCATAAGTACCACCAGAGAAGCGTCCGTCTGTCAAGAGGGCAACCTTGTCTCCTTGACCTTTACCAACGATCATTGATGAAAGTGATAGCATCTCAGGCATACCAGGACCACCCTTAGGTCCAACGAAACGAACAACGACAACATCGCCATCAACGATTTCATCTGACAAGACAGCTTGGATAGCATCTTCTTCAGAGTCAAAGACCTTGGCTGGACCAACGTGACGACGAACCTTAACACCTGACACTTTGGCAACTGCACCGTCAGGAGCAAGATTACCGTTCAATATGATAAGCGGACCGTCCGCACGTTTAGGATTTTCAAGTGGCATGATGACTTTTTGACCTGGAGTAAGATCTGCAAAGTTAGCTAAGTTCTCAGCGACAGTCTTACCAGTACATGTGATGCGGTCTCCGTGAAGGAATCCATTTGCCAACAAGTACTTCATAACCGCAGGCACACCACCAACTTCGTAGAGGTCTTGGAAGACATACTGACCAGAAGGTTTCAAGTCAGCTAAGTGAGGCACACGTTCTTGGATTGTATTGAAGTCCTCAAGTGACAAGTCAACGTTAGCTGCGTGGGCAATGGCGAGCAAGTGAAGAGTAGCATTTGTAGAACCACCTAGAGCCATAGTCACTGTAATGGCATCTTCAAAGGCTTCACGAGTCAAGATATCTGAAGGTTTGATTCCAAGTTCAAGCATTTTGACAACGGCACATCCCGCTGCTTCGATGTCTTCTTTCTTATCAGCAGATTCAGCTGGGTGAGATGAAGAGCCTGGCAAACTCATACCGAGAACTTCGATAGCTGTCGCCATAGTATTGGCAGTATACATACCACCACAACCACCAGGGCCAGGGCAGGCATTACATTCCAGACGTTTCACGTCCTCCGCTGTCATATCGCCGTGATTCCACTTACCGATTCCTTCAAATACAGAAACCAAGTCGATGTCTTTGCCATCCAGTTTTCCAGGGGCGATAGTACCACCGTAAGCGAAAATAGCTGGGATATCCATATTGGCAATGGCAATCATAGAACCCGGCATGTTCTTATCACAGCCACCGATAGCCACAAAGGCATCCACGTTATGACCACCCATAGCTGCTTCGATAGAGTCCGCGATGATATCACGAGACGTTAGGGAGAAGCGCATACCCGGTGTTCCCATGGCAATACCGTCGGCTACCGTAATGGTTCCAAACTGCACAGGCCAAGCACCAGCAGATTTAACACCTTCTTTAGCCAATTTCCCAAAGTCATGCAAGTGAATATTACATGGTGTGTTTTCCGCCCAAGTCGAAATGACCCCAACAATCGGTGTTTCAAAGTCCTTATCTGTCATACCAGTCGCACGAAGCATGGCACGGTTTGGTGATTTAACCATGCTGTCATAAATGCTGCTGCGGTGACGTTTATCTAATTCTGTCATTTGTTCCCTCCCAATTCAGTTTGTATCATTATAGCACATTTTAAAAGCAATGAACAGAAGAAAATTCTTGAATTTTCAGAAAATTCTATACAGAAATATTTTCTTTAAAAATTTTGCATTTATTTCTTGACTTTATAAATTAAAGTGATATCATTTAGATATCAAAAACAGGAGGTCATTCTGATGACTGAAAAACTAATCAATTCAAAGCCAAATGGTGTAGTAGCATTGGTACTCATTGAGTTGGCACTCGTACTTGGTTTCCTTATATTTATAATGGGTGCTGGTTCGGAAAATATTTTTGGAATTATTATCGGGCTTTTATTAATCTTAATTTCAGCTCTAGCTCATGCTGGTTTAAAAGTTGTTAAACCTCAGGAAGCTCTGGTTTTGACCCTCTTTGGTAACTATACGGGTACCATTAAAGAACCTGGTTTTTACTTTGTCAATCCCTTCAGTATAGCGGTCAATCCTGCAAACCACACTCGACTAGGTCAAAGTGGTGACGTTAGCACAAAATCCCCTTTTTCAGGGATGAAATCATCAAATGGCAATGATGTAAACATTGAAATTGGCAAGAAACAGATTTCCCTCAAGGTTATGACTTTGAGCAATTCCCGTCAAAAGATTAACGATTGCTTAGGGAACCCTGTAGAAATCGGAATCGCCGTTACTTGGCGTGTAGTCGATACGGCAAAAGCAGTCTTCAACGTTGATAACTATAAAGAATATCTGTCATTGCAGTGCGATAGCGCCCTTCGTAATATTGTCCGTATCTATCCTTACGATGTGTCTCCGAATGTGGATACTACAGGTGATGGGCAAGCAGATGAAGGCAGCCTCCGAGGCTCTAGCGAGATTGTTGCGAAACGCATTCGTGAAGAAATCCAAAGTCGTGTAGAGGATGCTGGCTTGGAAATCCTTGAAGCACGTATTACATACCTAGCTTATGCACCAGAAATTGCTGCTGTCATGCTTCAACGTCAACAAGCATCTGCTATTATCGATGCACGCAAGATGATTGTAGACGGCGCTGTAGGAATGGTTGAAATGGCACTGGAACGTCTCAATGAAGGAGAGTTGGTTGAACTAGATGAAGAGCGTAAAGCAGCGATGGTTTCAAATCTCCTAGTCGTTCTCTGTGGCAATCATGATGCACAACCAATTGTCAATACAGGAAGCCTTTATTAGAAATGGCAGAAGCTAAAAAAAAGCAAATCCCCCTTCGACTCTCGAATAAGTTATATGCTGCACTCGCATCATGGGCAGAAGATGACTTCCGATCAGTCAACGGGCAAATTGAATATCTTCTTACAGAATGTGTCAAACAACGAAAAAAAGACGGGAAATACGTCTCAGAAACTATTGATGAACCATTCGAGATTGATATTTAATCTATTTTCCTATCCAGAACCTTGGATAGGAAAATTTTTTTATCTTTTTTTGTCAAGTAACTTTACTTTACAAAAAAGTTTTGATATACTATTAAAGTTGATGAAAATCAAACCTAACTGAATTTATATCTTAAAAGGAGAAATCAAAATGGCAGTACCTGCACGTCGCACTTCAAAAGCGAAGAAAAACAAACGTCGTACACACTACAAAGTAACAGCTCCATCTGTAAACTTTGACGAAACTACTGGAGATTACTCACGTTCTCACCGTGTATCACTTAAAGGATACTACAAAGGACGTAAGATCGCTAAAGCTGCATCAGCTGAATAATAGAAGGGAGATACCATGCGCGTAAATATTACACTTGAACACAAAGAATCTGGTGAACGCTTGTACCTTACTTCTAAAAACAAACGTAACACTCCAGACCGTCTTCAATTGAAGAAATACTCACCAAAACTTCGCAAACACGTTGTGTTTACAGAAGTTAAGTAAGCATTCAATACGAATCAATACATAAGAAAAAACGCTGATTTTGAACTGCACCCCAAAAGTTAGACATAAAAATCTAACTTTTGGGGTGTTTTTATTATGAAATTAACTTATGATGATAAAGTTCAGATCTATGAACTTAGAAAACAAGGCTATAGCTTAGAGAAGCTT
>NZ_JASHFI010000015.1:0-44350 GCF_047460875.1 Streptococcus infantis
AATTCGCCGTAAACGGAAGTATTCTTCATACCAAGGAGAGGTTGGCAAGAAAGCAGATAACCTTATTCAACGTCAATTTGAAGCAACCAAACCAATGCAAAAGTGCTACACAGATGTGACAGAATTTTCCATTCCAGCAAGCAGCCAAAAGCTTTATTTATCACCAGTTTTAGATGGCTTTAATAGCGAAATTATCTCCTACAATCTTTCTACTTCGCCGAACTTAGTACAAATGAAAACAATGCTAGAACAAGCCTTTACAGAGAACCATTACGAAAATACAATTCTCCATAGTGATCAAGGATGGCAATACCAACACGATTTCTATCATCATTTTTTAAAGAATAAGAGAATCCAACCATCTATGTCACGTAAGGGGAATAGCCCAGATAACGGTATGATGGAATCTTTCTTTGGCATTCTTAAGTCTGAAATGTTTTATGGTTATGAGAATACGTTTCAGTCACTTGAGCACTTGGAACAAGCTATTGTAGACTATATTGATTACTACAACAACAAACGAATTAAGGTAAAACTAAAAGGATTTAGTCCTGTACAATACAGAACTAAATCCTTTGCTTAAATTAATTGTCTAACTTTTTGGGGTCAGTACAATTTGCTTCCTTACTTTTTTATTAGTTATTCAAGGCTGCTGCCATTGTAGCTGCAACTTCAGCTTCAAAGTCATTAGCTGCTTTCTCGATACCTTCACCAACTTCAAAGCGAGCGAACTCAACTACTGAAGCGTTAACTGATTCGAGGTAAGCTTCAACTGTCTTGCTGTCATCCATGATGTAAACTTGTGCAAGAAGTGTGTAAGCTTGGTCAACTTTAGTGTTGTCAAGCATGAAGCGATCCATTTTACCTGGGATGATTTTATCCCAGATTTTTTCTGGTTTACCTTCTGCAGCCAATTCAGCTTTGATAGCTTCTTCAGCTTGAGCGATTACTTCATCAGTCAATTGAGCTTTAGATCCGTATGCCAAGTGTGGAAGAGCTGGTTTACCAACCATAGCACGGCTTTCATTATCTTGGTCGATAACGTGGTTCAATTGTGCCAACTCATCTTTAACAAATTGCTCATCCAATTCTTTGTATGAAAGAACTGTTGGTTTCATAGCAGCGATGTGCATTGAGATTTGTTTAGCAAGTGCTTCGTCTCCACCTTCGATTACAGAGATAACACCGATACGTCCGCCGTTGTGTTGGTAAGCACCGAAGTGTTGTGCATCTGTTTTTTCAATCAAAGCAAAGCGACGGAATGAGATTTTTTCTCCGATAGTTGCTGTTGCAGACACATAAGCTGCTTCAAGAGTTTCACCTGAAGGCATTGTTAAAGCAAGAGCTTCTTCGTTGTTAGCTGGTTTTCCTTCAGCGATTGCTTTAGCTGTTGCGTTTACCAACTCAACAAATTGAGCGTTTTTCGCAACGAAGTCAGTTTCAGCATTTACTTCAACAACTGCTGCAACATTACCGTCAACATAAACACCAGTCAAACCTTCTGCAGCAACACGGTCAGCTTTCTTAGCTGCTTTTGCCATACCTTTTTCGCGAAGCAATTCAATTGCTTTTTCGATATCGCCTTCCACTTCAACCAATGCTTTTTTAGCGTCCATAACACCAGCACCAGATTTTTCACGCAACTCTTTAACAAGTTTAGCTGTAATTTCTGCCATTTTGATTCTCCTATATTTTTTAAAAATAGGAGAGCCGGGCTAAGCCCCGCCCTCCTAGGTAATTACTATTTATACGAATTAAGCGTTGTCGCCTTCAACAACTTCAACGATTTCTTCGATTGAGTCTGCTTGAGCTTCTGAAGCTGCAAATTCTGCTTCAACTGCTGCAACAGCATCTTCACCTTGGCGACCTTCGATGATAGCGTCTGCCAATTTAGCTGTGATCAACTTAACTGCGCGGATAGCGTCATCGTTAGCTGGGATGATTACATCGATATCGTCTGGATCAGTGTTTGTGTCAACCATCGCTACAACTGGGATTCCCAATTTTTTAGCTTCTTTAACAGCGATTTGCTCTTTATGTGGGTCAACTACGTACATTACATCTGGGATACGAGGCATATCTTCGATACCACCCAAGAATTTTTCAAGACGTGCACGTTGTTTGTTAAGAAGTGCAACTTCTTTCTTAGGAAGAACTTCGAAAGTTCCATCTTCTTCCATACGTTTGATTTCTTTCAAACGAGCGATACGTTTTTGGATTGTTCCCCAGTTAGTAAGAGTTCCACCCAACCAACGGTGGTTGATGAAGTATTGACCTGAACGTACTGCTTCTTCAGCAACTGCGTCAGCTGCTTGTTTCTTAGTACCAACAAACAATACAACTGCATCGTTAGCTGCAGCATCACGCATGAAGTCGTATGCTTGGTCAGCGTATTTTACAGTTTGTTGCAAGTCGATAACGTGGATTCCGTTACGCTCAGTGAAGATGTACTTAGCCATCTTAGGGTTCCAGCGACGAGTTTGGTGACCAAAGTGCACACCAGCCTCAAGAAGTTGTTTCATTGAAATTACTGCCATGAGTATTTCTCCTTTTTGTTTTTTTCCTCTTCTTGATTTCAACTTGCAAAACGACCCGAAGGCAACAGTTTCACAATTCATCAAGAATGAGTATTATCGTTCACACGACAAGTTTCATTTTACCACAATTTCTCAATATTATCAAGCTATTTTGATAGTTTTTTAGCAGAACTTCTCAACTTAAAGACAAGAAAAGAGACTCGGAAAGAGTCTCAATTTTTTCATTAGTTTGGATAGATGTAAGTAACATAACCTTCAGAAGTTGTTGTTGGGTTGAACCAACCACGTTTGTTACTAATGGTACGATCTCCACCATAGTTAGATTCTGATACTTGGATGCTTGATGATGATGAAACAGCTGTAACAACCGCTACGTGTCCATAGCCACCATCATTCCAACATGCAATAGCACCAACTTGTGGTTGAGAACCAGTACGGAATCCTGCTGCTGCTGCACTTGTAGCCCACTGCGCTCCGTTACCCCAGTAATCTCCAGCCCAAGGTGCTAACGTTTTAGCTCCCCAAGTACATTCACCAGTTGGATAACTTGAAGCATTTGTACTATATGTTGGACGTGATGTTGTACGAGTAGCTACAGGAGTGTAGCTTGGTTCTTCATCGTCTGATGATGAAGTAGAAGTTGCTTGTACTTGCGCAGCAAAGCTTGTGTTAGCTGAAGCTGCAACCGATTGACGTTGGCTAGTTTGTTGAGCTCGATATGCCGCTTCAGCTTCCGCTGCCGCTTTTGCTTCAGCTTCTGCTGCTGCTTTTTGCTCTAACAAACTCGCTTTTTCACCTTCTGCAGTAGCTTTCTCAGCCGCAAGGTTCAATTCTGCTACTTTCAATTCTGCTTGTTTTGTTGTCAAAACTTGAGCATCATCAGCAAGCGTTTGTTGATTTGCAATGACTGTATTGATTGCTTCATTGTTTGCTACTTGTTTTTCAGCAATAGCCTTTTTATCTTCTTTTTGTTGTTCCAACATTTTATTGTTGGCTGATACGATTTCGCTCATAGCTGCTACGCGTGAGATAGCTTCTGTGATTGATTTTGAGTTGATAATCGTATTGATATAGCTTGTAGCAGCTCCATTAGTTTGTGCGCTACGAGCTTGGTTTTCAAGAGATGCATTACGAGCTACGATATTTTTTGAAAGCTCAGTAATTTCTCCTTCAAGCTTTTTAGATTCTGCTTGAAGTTTTTCATTCTCAGCTTGCAATTTTTCTTGTTCTGTTTGGATTGCTGAAACCTGAGTTTGAATTTCATCTACTTGTTTTTGAGCTTCTTTTTGTTGAGCTGTTAAGCTGCTAATTTTACTATCTTGAGCAGCAATTTTTTCATCTGTTGTATTTGCCTGAACACTTGAAAGAACAGCTCCTTGGGAAACCAATACTGTGCTTAACAAAAGTGATGCTAGGATTTTTTTCTTCATAAGTGTAAATACTCCTTCTTTTAAAACAATACTAGTATATCAAAAAAAGGCCTAATAAATATTACGCCTTTATTACAGTTTTGTTTCTTTCTTATAGATATATTTTTTCAAAAATAAACTGGAAAACTATCATCCATAAACCATTTAAAATCATCGATGGAACTAGACTATAAACGATAAAGACTGGTATACTTGCAGCAGTTAATCCAACCGCCTGAGCTAACATAAAACTACCAAATTCAAACAAGAAAGTCATCATTAAAATTGCTAATAGTCTAGTCCATCTATTTGATAGAATGATAGAATTATTTTTATAAATGATTGCACCAATAATAACAAAAAGAAGACTGGCAATCCCTATCAAATGAAAGAAATAAATATCGTAGATAAGCCCTATGATTAAGCAATAAGCCAAAAACAAATATTCGGATACTTCTATCGTCTCAAATAATAAAAAGATGAAGATAGAGTGACTTACAAGTTGAAAATAAGGGAAAAAACTATTGATAAATTGTCCTAAATGACTATCTATTAAGATGATTAAGGGCAAGAGCAAAAACATGCCTACCTGCTTAAAAAGTCTCATGACGGGTTCCCCACTAACTCTACGACTTTGGTATTCATTGAATCAGACTGAAGTTTGACTAACACCTCTCTTGTCAGATAGTCATTACTATGCGTCACAGATTCAACCTCACCTACTGGAATATCAGTAGCATTAAAATTACCAAGACCACCAGTTACAACCTTATCGCCTTTACTAATGTCGTTACTGCTGTTTAACTGACTAATTTTCAGTAGATCTTTTTCCTTATCGTAGCCAATGATAATTCCATAAACACTGGTAGAACCATGCTGGATTTTAACAGAAATTTTCTCTGTATTTTCAGCGTTGGTTAATAAGTTGACCACACTAGAGTTTCCTTCAACCTTTTCTACGCTTCCGATCAAACCACCGCCAGCTACAACAAGCATATTACTAGTCACGCCTTGTGAAGATCCTGCATCGACTGTCAACTCTTGTTTCCAAGTTGCTGGTGTTCTCATGATAACGTCAGACGCAATTATCTTGGTTGCGTTTAATTTTGATTTCATCTCCAACAATTGTCGTAATTGCTCGTTTTCTTCTTTTAGGCGATCTGTTTCATTCGTTTCCTTCTTCATCTGATAGAGTTCTTTTTTTAGACTTTCATTTTCATTATAAGCTCTAGTTAAATGCCCTAAATCAGATTTTGCTGAAGACAACCATTGAAATGGTTTTTGAACAATTCTGTCTACAAGAGAAATTCCATCTCCCGCCTTTGTCACAATTGCACTGGATTGCGTCATTACCAAAAAGACTGACACTACTAATACAAGGACAAAAAGAACGATAATATACTTAGATTTTTTAAAACGGTTCATATCTTACCTTTTTTATTCTCTGTTTTACTTTAGGATTTTAATAAAAATAGGATTGCGCCCAATAGACATACAAAGAAAAGGGCTAGACTATCTTTATTCATCCAATTCAACTGTCGATACTGACTACGTCCATGACCACCCTGATAACCTCTAGCCTCCATAGCAGTAGCCAAAGAGTCCGCTCTTTTCAAACTCGTAGCAAATAAAGGAATCAAAATAGGAATCATGGCCTTTACCTTCTGGACAATATTCCCTTCTCCAAAATCAACTCCACGCGCCTTTTGGGCATTCATAATTCGAATGGTATCATCCATCAAGGTTGGTACAAAACGTAAACTCATAGAGAGCATAAGTCCAATCTCATGAACTGGAACCTTAAATCTTTTTAACGGCCCTAACAAGGATTCAACCGCCGTCGCTAAACTAAGAGGCATGGTCGTCAAGGTTAGTAAGGTTGAGAAAAAAATAATCAACACAAAGCGACAACAAATAATTCCCGCCTGCTCTAAACCATGACTAGTAACTTTAAGAAAGCCCACTTCATACAAAATTTCCCCACCCGAAATAAAGAACAATTGGAAAAGAGTTGTAAAAGCAATCAGAAAAAACATAGACCGCAAGCCTTTTATAAAAAAAGACAAGGGAACTTCTGATAAAAATACAAATATGCCTGTTACAATGAAAAGTATGAGATTAGTTATCGGATTATTGGCCCAAAAAATGATGATAATCAATAAGATCATAGCTATTAGCTTACTACGAGGATCCAGACGATGAATAATCGAATCTCCTGGTATGTAACGACCTAAAATCATGTTATCCATTAATGAACTCCTTAAACTCTTCTATCGTTATCGGCATTTGTTTAAAAGAAACTCCTCGTTCAGCTAGCCTATGAGCAAATCTTGTGATTTTCGGAACACCCAATTGGATATTTTCCATAGACTCCAGATTTTGAAAGACAAGACTAGGCGCTCCACTCTTAACCAATCTTCCTTTTTCCATCACATAAACTTGGTCAGCAAATTCGGCCACATCATCCATAAGGTGTGTCACTAAAACAATCGTGATGCCATCTTGATGAAGCTTTTCAAACAAAGTCATCAACTCTTTCCGACCAATTGGATCTAGTCCTGCTGTAGGCTCATCTAAAACCAAGATACTTGGCTCCATTGCTAAAATCCCAGCAATAGCAACCCTTCTCATCTGACCACCTGAAAGTTCAAATGGACTCCTCTCAAAAAGTGATTCGTCGATTCCTACTAAAGCTAGCTTTTCACGTGCAATAGCTTCGGCCTCTTCTACAGAAACGCCAAAATTTTGCGGCCCAAAAGCCACATCTTTTAAGACAGTTTCCTCAAAAATTTGATTCTCTGCAAACTGAAAGACCAAGCCCACTTGTTTGCGAATTTGACGAATTTGCTTATTGACGGATGTTGGTGTAATTAATGTATCAAAGACACGAACACTTCCCTTTGTGGGAACCAACAAACCATTCAAAAGTTGTAAAATAGTAGATTTTCCACTACCTGTATGCCCAATAATGGCCGTATAGGAACCATCTTCTATGGTCAGACTCACATCTGACAAGGCTGCTGAGGCAAAGGGTGTTCCTTCCTGATACGTATAACTAACATTGTCTAGAATAATTCCCATAAAGCCTCCTCGAGCTCCTCTTCGGTCAGGTAATGCTCTGGCAATTTTAAGCCACTATCACGCAGTGATTGTTTTAATTGGTTTACAAAGGGTTGGTCTAAGCCAATTTGATCTAAATCCGATCTAGAAAACAATTCTCTAGGGCTACTAGTTGATTCGATTTCCCCTTTTTTCATCACCAAAACTCGGTCACTCATGGCCACCTCGTCCAAATCATGTGTTATAGAAATCACAGTTATCTGATGATTTCGACGAATTTCCTGCACAATTTTAATTAACTCTAGCCGTCCCTCAGGATCCAACATGCTTGTAGCTTCATCCAAGATTAAAATATCTGGTCGCAAGGCAACAACGCCTGCAATGGCTACTCTCTGTTTTTGACCTCCTGACAAACGAGCAGGTTCTTTTTTAGAAAATCCAGCCATCCCAACTAAGGATAGGGCTTCTGTAACTCTACGCTTCATCTCCTCAAGCGGGATTCCTTGATTTTCCAGTCCAAAAGCAACATCATCTTCCACAGTTGCTCCTACAAATTGGTTGTCAGGATTTTGAAAGACCATGCCAATTTTTCGGCGTTTGTCCCAGACGTTTTCTTCCGTCAAAAGATCTCCGTCTATCCAAATTTCCCCTGATTCGGCCTCAAGTAAACCGTCAATCAAGCGAACAGTCGTTGACTTGCCACTACCATTATGACCAACGATAGACAACCACTCTCCATGTTTCACGTGAAACGTAATATTATGAACATCGTAATGTTCTTGATCTGCCTGATATCGAAAAGACAGATTTTTTATCTCAATAATCGATTCCATATCTAGCGAAAGGTTCCTTTAAACAAATATGCACTTCCCTTGAAATAATCATAACCAGAATAAACTGTGAAGAACAAGGCAATATAAAGAGTTATCTGACCAAGCACATTCCAGTGAAGCAACAAGAAGATAATCGCAAACATCTGACTAAATGTCTTTATTTTCCCAGGCATTGCAGCAGCTAGAACAGTCCCGCCTGTTTCGACTAAGAGCAGGCGCAACCCGGTAACTGCAAGTTCTCGACAAATAATAACTGCTACCACCCAAGCTGGTGCCATATTTAGACCAACTAGCATAATAAAGGCTGACATAACTAACAACTTATCTGCCATTGGATCTGCAAATTTTCCAAAATTGCTAACTACCTGCCATTTTCTAGCCAAATATCCATCCAAATAATCCGTGATGCTAGCAATAGCAAAAATAACTGCTGCCGTTGTATGTAATACTGGAGACGGTCCAAATGATAGAAGAAGAACAAAAATGGGAATAAATAAAATTCTACCAATCGTAAGTATGTTAGGAATATATTCTTTTTTCATATTATCCTTCCTTAATTTGAGCTCAGTGTCAGTGTAATCCAGCCAGTTTCCCCAGCCAATTTTGAAGTATCGATTTCCTGATTATCAATTGTTATTTTAACACCTTTGACAACACCTAATGTGATAGTTACTGGAGAACCTTTCGAAATCGTTGTTTTAGCTGTTTTATTATTGGGTTCAAGAGTCACTCCTCCTGCCAAGTCCGTATCCGAAACACTGATCCAGCTCGTTGCATCGGTAACAGAGAATTGAAGCTCAACTGAATCTTTAGAAGTTTTGTATTCTGCTGCTATCGTATCTCCCTGACCAGAAATGATCACAGAAGAGGCATCACTCGAACTTGATGAACTAGTAGATTGGCTACTACTTGATGGCTCACTACCAGAAGTACTTGTTGAACTCACAACACTATAACTGGTTGTAGCTGGCGTAGTTGGTTGTGTTTGAATGTAATTCCACACATAGTAGGTTACAAAAATTAAAATGGATAAAGACAAGAGAACAAAGTAAAATAGCGGGAGAAATGAATTCTTCTTTCGATTTGAACGTCTACGTCCTGAAAGCTCAATCTCATCAACATCTACCTCTTCATAAGTAATCATACTACCTGAATCATAGGCATCTAGAACAATATGTTCATCTAATTCAACCGCCCAAGCATATTTTCTCAAAAAAGAACGAGCATAAAAAGTACTCGGTAGTTTGTCAAAATCATCTGTTTCCAGTGCCTCCAACAAATCCAGCTGAATATCCGTCTTTCTATGCAATTCCTCCAAGCTCAATCCTTGGTTAATCCTTGCAAGGCGTAATACCTCACCAATTGTTTTTTTTCTCATACTTAACATTCCTTCTTTCTAGTGTATTTTCTAGCGATTATATCGGAAAAATTGTACAATCAACCATGTCGCTATTATCTATCAAATCATGTCCTGCTTCTAGAACATCCTCTAGAGTAATTTCCTGCAAAAGTTTAGGAAGGTCAAACAGGGTAGAACCTGTATGGGTTGGATGATACTGAGTAGCAATATATTCTAAGGAATCCATACTATGAAGAAATTCCCCATACATCTCAGTTTTTACAATATCCAAGTGATCCTCAGTGACATCCTCATCTTTCATAAAATTACGAATAGCTTTACGAAATTGATGAGAAAGTGCCACAGGTTCCTTTGTATCCATTGTTAATATCACAAAATGGAAACGACGATCCACTTCTATTTCTAGAGACAAGGAAGCATCCAGTTTTCCAGACTCATATAATCTCTGAAATCTTTGTGAAGTCCAACCAAACATCATTGTAAACAACAATTTCAATAAAAGATGATAACGATATCGATCTCGATTTCCGATATCTTCATTTCCTCTAATACCGATCGCTAATTTTGGAGAAGCTACTTCCATCCGTAAACTTTCAGTAGTCTTTACAGGATGTAAAGATATTTGTTCTCTTTTAAACTCATGTTTTTTCTCTTGAAGATAAGATTTCTTAGTAAAATAATCTTCAAGAAGTTCAAGTTTAAAATTACCGACCAAAAAGATATTACTATTGACAGGTCTGTAAAACTCTTTAAAGTTCTCTTTCAAATCCTTCAGACAAATAGCATCAATGGAGTTTTCACTACCGACAATATCTGAAGCTAAAGGACTTTCTGGATAGAGATTTGCCAGAGTATTGAAAAATAGACAAGAATCTGGATCATCCTGATACATTTCTCTTTCCTGCTGAATGATATCTTTTTCGCGCTCCACTGATTCTTCAGTTATATTGAAGGTAGTGACAAGTTCTTCAAGTAAATCTAAGCACTCTAGAACATTTTCAGAAGTCGAGAAAAGATAGCTAGTATTTGTAAAGCTCGTAAAGGCATTGCTTTCAGCCCCTAGCTCTGTAAAAGCTGCCATAACATCTCCGGAATCTTCTCGTTCAAAAAGCTTATGTTCTAAGAAATGAGCGATCCCTTGAGGATATTGTTGTAAACCCTTATCATCTACTGTAAACCTTGTGTCAACAGAACCGACTTGGACACTCACAACTCCATAAACCTCGTTAAAGTCCTTTTTAGGTAGTAAAGTAACTGTCAAACCATTTTCTAAGCTAGTTTGATACAAAGTTTCTTTTACAGCAGGATAATATTTCTTTTGAAAAATCGGTCTGGTCATTCTGCTCCTTCCATAAAATAAATAGCCTGCAACTTAAAACTGTTTGCTGCTTCACAAATTGCTTCTCTATCAACTTGTTCGAGTTTATCGATTAAAGTTTTTGTATCAAGATTTGCTTTCCCAAAAAAGGTTGACAGATAATATTTATCGACAATAGAATCTTGATTATCCTGAGCTAGTAGTAAGGATCGACGAATCATTTGTTTAGTCTGATCAATTTCCTTATCTGTAAACTTGCCATTTTTTATGTCAAGCAACTGATGATTCATCAATTTTCTTACTTTATTTCGATTTTGCCGGTCAATTCCAGCAAACAATCGTAAAAATCCACTAAAAAGGTCCAAGTGACTCGATACCGTATAGGCCAGTCCTTCTTTTTCTCGTACTTTGGTAAATAGTTTCGAATGAGGAAAGGCTCCTAAAAGACCATTGACAAGAAGCACTGCCATCTGCTCTTCATCACCATACCCCACTGGACTATGGCAGCCCATCTCTAAAACAGACTGTCCCAATCTCTTTCTAACAATACCTTCTTTAAGAATATTAGAATAGGGTTGCTGGTATTGAATATTTACAGATGATTTACGACCTGTTAACGATAATTTTTTCAAATACTCTAAAACTTCAATTTCATTAAAATCTCCTAAGAAGAAAATATCTATTTGATCTTCTTTCATCATTTTTTGAAAACTTGAAAAACAAGTTTTAGAAGTCTCTTCTGAAATTCTAGAAATCAAATCTTTAGGAACTAACTGCATTGATTCTTCTTGGAAAAACAATTGATCTAATTCTTTATGAGCAAAAAAGAAGGGGTCTTCTAACTCTGACTCTAGTCTTGATAAGACTTGTTTTTTCTCAATTTCAAAGGTTTTATTTTCAAATCCAACATCATCAATCAATGGAAAGAATAGGACCTGATTTAACAATTCTAAAATTTGCGAAGTTAAAATATTTTTTTTACTTAAAAACTCATCACGCACATAGGTAATGCTCAAATCCACAAGATGACTTTGTCCTCTTCGGTAGGCGTGCGCTGACAAATCAGTCCCATACAAGGTTGCTAAATGTTTTCGAAACAGTTGAGCAGTCGGATAACTTTGGTTGGCAGTTTCAAGCATACTAGCACTTAACATGCGACTTGAAATTGAATCCAAAGACAATGGAGCTGTGAAACGCACAGTAATTTTATTAGTTTTAAATTTTTTTGATTGGATAAAATGCACTGCAATTCCAGGTACTAACTCCATCGCTTACCTCCTTCTACATAGAGTTCTATTATACCATGAAAAGAGAAAATTTTCTTGTTCTCTTTATCCCTTTTAGAATTAAAATCGCTTTCATTTATAACGAATTTACCTCTGCCATTTCAAGGTAAAATATGGTATAATACCAAAGATTGAGGTGAACTATGGAATACAAATTATTTGAAGAATTTATCACTCTCCAAGCTCTCTTGAAAGAACTTGGTATTATACACAGTGGCGGAGCCATTAAATCCTTTTTAGCTGACCATCTTGTCTACTTTAATGGCGAATTGGAAAATCGTCGTGGGAAAAAAGTAAGAATCGGAGACTCCATCGACATTCCTGATTTGAAAATCCACATCATTTTGACTCAACCTAGTCAAGAAGAACAGGAAGAATATCTTGAAGAAAAACTTGAGAAAGAACGTGTGACTAAACTTGTCAAAGAAATGAATAAGACGGTCAACAAAAAGCCAACACAAAATCATCAGGTACCCAAAACAAAAGCTGCACCACGTTTCCCAGGTAGATAAGTATGTGGCTAAAAAATTTATCCATCAAACAATTTCGAAACTATCAGGATACTGAAATTGAATTTAATCCTAAATTGAATGTATTTGTTGGTCGAAATGCACAAGGTAAAACCAATCTTCTGGAGAGTATTTACTTTTTAGCTTTAACTAGAAGTCATCGGACAAAGACAGACAAGAATTTAATTCAATTTGAAGAAGAACAGCTTCAAGTTTCTGGAATTCTTCAAAAACGAACGGCTACTGTTCCGCTTGAGATTGACTTAACCCCAAAAGGTCGGATTACTAAAGTCAATCATTTAAAGCAAGCTCGGCTATCTGACTATATTGGACACATGAATGTTGTTCTATTTGCACCCGAAGATTTACAACTTGTCAAAGGAGCACCAGCTATCCGACGTAAGTTTATAGATATGGAACTAGGGCAAATCAAACCCATATACTTGTCAGACTTGTCAAGCTACAATCATGTACTCAAACAAAGAAATACCTACTTAAAGTCAGCAAATCATATCGACGAGACTTTTTTATCTGTTCTGGACGACCAGCTAGTCGAATACGGTTGTCGAGTGATGGTCCACAGAGCAGAATTTATCAAAAAAATGGAGTCTTTTGGTCGTAAAAAGCACTTTGATATCTCAGATCAGTTAGAAGATCTGTCAATCCGTTATCAACCTTCTGTAAACTTTGTTGACAAGAAACATTTGGCTGAATCTTTCCATATAGCACTTCAAAAAAGTAGATCCAGAGATTTATTTAAGAAGAATACTGGAGTTGGTCCTCATCGGGATGATATGATTTTCATGATTAATGGTATAGAAGCAAGTTTCGGCAGTCAAGGGCAACATCGTAGCTTGGTGCTTTCTATAAAACTTGCTGAAATCGAATTGATGGAGAGTATCACTAAAGAGTCTCCCATTCTTTTGCTTGACGATGTTATGAGTGAACTTGACAATACTCGTCAACTTAAATTATTAGAGACTATATCTCAAAATATTCAAACCTTTATTACTACAACTAGTTTAGAGCATCTTCAGAACTTACCTGATAATCTCAGTGTATTTACAGTAAAAGATGGTCAATTATCTGTAAACTAATATTCACAATGTTGTAAACAACAAAAAATCTCCTGTTGTGACAGGAGATTTTTTGTTACATTGAGTAGTTTGGTGCTTCATTTGTGATTTGCACATCGTGTGGATGGCTTTCTTTTAGACCTGCACCAGACATTTCGATAAATTGAGCATTATCATGTAGTTCTTTAAGGTTAGCGGCACCACAGTAACCCATACCAGAACGGATACCACCAATCATTTGGAAGACAATATCAGCTGCTGCTCCTTTATAAGCAACACGCCCTTCAATTCCTTCTGGAACAAGTTTATTTGCTTCATTGACAGAACCTTGGAAGTAACGGTCGCTTGAACCTTTTTTCATCGCAGCGATTGAACCCATACCACGGTAAGTCTTGAACTTACGTCCTTGGAAAATTTCAGTTTCACCTGGAGCTTCATCTGTTCCTGCAAACATTGATCCAAGCATTACTGCATTTCCTCCAGCAGCAAGTGCTTTTACAATATCTCCAGAATACTTGATTCCACCGTCTGCAATAATTGTCTTGCCATATTCACGCGCAACTGCTGCCGCATCATAGATAGCTGTAACTTGTGGAACTCCGACACCTGCAATAACACGAGTTGTACAGATTGAACCTGGTCCAATACCAACTTTAACAACGTCAACTCCTGCGTCATAAAGGGCACGTGCTCCTTCAGCAGTAGCGATATTTCCAGCAATCAGTGTACGGTCTGGGAAATGCGCACGGATTTCAGCGATTTTACGAAGAACTCCTGCAGAGTGACCATGTGCAGTATCAATAACAATTGCGTCAGCTCCTGCTTCAAAGAGGGCTTCTGCACGTTCAAATGTGTCAGAAGTAACACCTACCGCACCAGCAACTAGAAGACGACCAAACTCATCTTTTGCTGCATTTGGGAATTCAATTACTTTTTCAATATCTTTGATTGTGATCAAGCCAGAAAGACGACCTTCTTCATCAACCAAAGGTAGTTTTTCAATACGGTGTTCTTGAAGAATGCTCTCAGCTGTTTTTAAATCTGTACCAACTGGTGCAGTAACCAAGTTTTCGCTAGTCATGTGTTTTGAAATTGGTTGGTTGTAGTCAGAAATAAAGCGAAGATCGCGATTTGTTAGGATACCAACCAATTTACGATTTTCAAGAGTTTCAACCACTGGAACACCACTGATACGGTAACGTCCCATGAGTTCATCTGCTTCTGCAATTGTATGCTCTGGAGTCAAGAAGAATGGATCAATGATAACACCATTTTCAGAACGTTTTACCTTACGAACTTCATCTGCTTGTTGAGCAATTGACATATTTTTATGGATAACTCCAAGACCACCTGCACGAGCAATAGCAATAGCCATTTGGCTTTCTGTTACAGTATCCATGGCTGCTGTAATAATTGGGATATTTAAAGTCAAATTATCTGCCAATTTTGTTGTTAAATCCGCATCATTAGGCAATACATGACTCTCTGCTGGAATAAGCAATACATCATCAAAGGTAAAACCTTTTTTCAAAAATTTAGTGTCCCAATTAGACATTGAAGTTTCCTCTTTTCTTTCTTTTTGAGCTTGACGCTTTTTGTATTGTATCTATCATACCATTCTATGAAAATTTGTCAATTATATTGATAATAGATAATATAAAAAACTATCCCTTTAATTTTAAAGAAGAGATAGTTTTAGAGTTCATATTTTATCTATTAATGAAAGTAATTTAGCCCCATTGCTGCTTTTACCTCTGAGAGTGTTTGGCCAGCAACTTCTCGAGCTTGTTCACTACCTTTTTGAAGCATATTGTACACTTCACCCATATCTTTGGCATATTCTAGGCGACGTTCACGGATTGGACCAAGTTCACGTTCTAGGATTTCAAGTAGATAACGTTTAGTCTTGACATCACCTAGACCACCACGTTGATAATGCTCTTTCATTTCAGCAATTTCTTGAGCATCTTCTGGACGTCCGAAAACATCTAAGTAATGGAAGACCATATTTCCTTCAATCTTACCTGGATCCTCGACACGAATGTGATCTGGATCTGTATACATACTCATTACTTTCTTACGCAAAGTATCTGCATCATCTGACAAGTAGATACCATTATTAAGCGATTTAGACATTTTGGCATTTCCATCAAGACCAGGTAAGCGACCTGCTCCTTCATTTTCAGGATAAATCCCTTCTGGCTCTACCAAAACATCACAGTTGTAGGCATGATTGAAAGAACGCACAATCTCACGCGTTTGTTCAATCATCGGTTTTTGGTCTGTACCTACAGGAACATAATTAGCCTTGAAAGCTGTGATATCTGCTGCTTGAGCAACCGGATAAACTAAAAATCCAGTTGGAATGCTTTCTCCAAAGCCTTTCTGAGCAATTTCTGTCTTGACTGTTGGGTTTCGTTCCAAACGAGCCAAAGACACTAGATTCATGTAATACATAGACAACTCTGCCAACTCTGGAATCTGACTTTGGATGAAAATCGTTGATTTCTTCGGATCCAATCCCACTGCAAGATAGTCCAAGGCAACATTCCCGATAGATTCTACAATTGTTTGTGGATCTTTTGCATGGTCAGTTAAGGCTTGCTGATCAGCCAAAAAAACGAACATGTCATATTTATTTTCTTCTTGAAGGATAACACGATTTTTTAAGCTACCTACATAGTGTCCGATATGTAATTTCCCAGTTGGACGATCTCCTGTTAAAATAATGGGTTTATTCATCTTATTCTCCTTTGATATGGTCCTTTCAATTATAGCATTTTTTTGATAAAAAGACAGATAATTTTTAAAATCAAACTATGTCTAGGATATCTATCCAATCGTAAAGAAACTGTCAACTTTATTTACAAAAAATTGACAAATAAAAATTTGAATATTTGGGGATTTTCTAGTAGAATTAAAGTATTATATATAATAGGAGAAAAATATTGCTAACAGTATCTGATGTTTCACTACGTTTTAGTGACCGCAAACTTTTTGATGATGTCAACATCAAATTTACAGAAGGAAATACCTATGGTTTGATTGGTGCTAACGGTGCAGGTAAATCAACATTTTTAAAAATCTTGGCTGGTGATATTGAGCCGACAACTGGTCATATCTCTCTTGGACCAGACGAACGTCTCTCTGTTCTTCGTCAAAATCACTTTGACTACGAAGATGAGCGTGCGATCGATGTCGTTATCATGGGTAATGAAAAGCTATATAGCATCATGAAAGAAAAAGATGCTATCTATATGAAGGCAGATTTTACTGATGAAGACGGGGTTCGTGCAGCTGAGCTTGAAGGAGAGTTTGCTGAACTAGGAGGCTGGGAAGCTGAAAGTGAAGCCTCTCAACTCTTGCAAAACCTCAATATCCCCGAAGATCTTCATTATCAAAATATGAGTGAACTTGCAAACGGAGACAAGGTGAAGGTGCTCCTTGCTAAAGCCTTGTTTGGTAAACCTGATGTTCTTCTTTTAGATGAGCCGACCAACGGTCTTGATATCCAATCTATTACTTGGTTAGAGGATTTCCTAATTGACTTTGATAATACTGTCATTGTCGTATCCCATGACCGTCACTTCTTAAATAAAGTTTGTACCCACATGGCCGACCTTGATTTTGGGAAAATCAAGCTCTATGTAGGAAACTACGACTTCTGGAAGGAATCTTCTGAGCTTGCTGCTAAATTGTTAGCAGACCGTAATGCTAAGGCGGAAGAAAAAATCAAACAATTACAAGAATTCGTTGCTCGATTCTCTGCTAACGCATCTAAATCTAAACAAGCAACTTCACGTAAAAAGATGCTTGACAAGATTGTCTTGGAAGAAATCATTCCATCTAGTCGTAAATACCCATTTATCAACTTTAAAGCTGAACGTGAAATTGGTAATGATCTCTTGACAGTAGAAAATCTATCTGTCAAGATTGACGGTGAAACTATTCTTGACAACATCAGCTTCATTTTGCGTCCAGGTGACAAGACAGCTCTTATCGGGCAAAACGATATCCAAACAACTGCTCTCATCCGTGCTATTATGGGTGATATCGACTATGAAGGAACTGTCAAGTGGGGAGTTACAACTAGTCGTTCTTACCTACCAAAAGACAATTCAGCTGATTTTGCTGGGGGTGAATCTATTCTTGACTGGTTGCGCCAATTTGCAAGTAAAGAAGAAGATGACAATACCTTCTTGCGTGGTTTCCTTGGTCGTATGCTCTTCTCTGGAGATGAGGTTAACAAACCTGTAAATGTCTTGTCAGGGGGAGAAAAAGTGCGCGTGATGCTATCGAAACTCATGCTTTTGAAATCAAATGTTCTAGTACTTGACGATCCTACTAATCACTTAGATTTGGAATCTATTTCAAGTTTGAACGATGGATTGAAAAACTTCAAAGAATCTATCATCTTCGCCAGCCATGACCATGAATTCATTCAAACATTGGCTAACCACATTATTGTCCTATCTAAAAACGGTGTAATCGACCGTATCGATGAAACCTATGATGAATTTTTAGAAAATGCTGAAGTACAAGCAAAAGTCAAAGAACTTTGGAAAGACTAAATAATACTTTAAAACTCAGTTGGATTAACCAACTGAGTTTTCTAACATTCTATGAGGTAACATGAA
Organism: Streptococcus infantis; assembly: GCF_047460875.1. Classification (GTDB taxonomy): domain Bacteria; phylum Bacillota; class Bacilli; order Lactobacillales; family Streptococcaceae; genus Streptococcus; species Streptococcus infantis_AA. The sequence goes on from NZ_JASHFI010000015.1 coordinate 18,026, forward strand.
AACATTTTTCAGAAACTATTGGACCTATCTTATTTCTTTCATCATTCCCCTAGTGATTATGTTCGGAGTCTATCTTTCTCAAGGTATCTACTGGAATAGTGATACTTCACCTTTATTAGGGGATGGATTTCATCAATATGTTATTTTTGATCTTAATCTTCGTAATATTTTACATGGGAGTGATAGTCTATTTTATACTTTTACCAGCGGTCTAGGTCTCAATTTTTATGCCTTGTCCAGTTATTACCTTGGTAGTTTTCTATCTCCTCTTGTTTATTTTTTTGATGTGTCAAGCATGCCAGATGCAGTCTATCTGTCAACCTTGTTGAAATTTGGCTTGATAGGTCTGTCAACCTTTTTTAGCTTGAGTAAAATATTTAAAAATATACCAGCCCCACTTCGATTAGCTCTATCTACCTCATATGCTTTAATGAGCTTTACAGTTAGTCAACTTGAGATTAAAACCTGGTTAGATGTTTTTATTTTAATTCCCTTAATTTTAACTGGTTTACATCTACTCATAACGGAAAAAAAACGTATTCTATACTTTACAAGTTTGTCAATATTATTTATCCAAAACTACTATTTTGGTTATATGACTGCTCTGTTTTTGGTTGGTTGGTATTTTTGCCAACTTTCCTGGGATTTTAAAAGACGTAAGTTTTCTTTTCTTGATTTCATTACGACTTCCTTACTCGCTGGTTTAACAAGTTTCATCATGACACTCCCAACCTTGTTTGATTTAAGAACTCATGGTGAAAAACTAACTGCTATTACAAAAATAAAAACAGACGCTAGTTGGTACCTAGACATATTTGCTAAACAATTCATTGGTGCTTTCGATACTACTAAATATGGTTCTATCCCAATGATTTTTGTTGGCCTCCTTCCTTTTATCTTAACAATTGTATTCTTTACATTAAAATCAATTAAGTTTCACGTGAAACTATGCTATGCAACTCTACTCCTTATCATCATTGCTAGTTTTTATCTGGAAGCCTTAGATCTATTTTGGCAAGGAATGCACGCGCCAAATATGTTTCTTCATCGCTATGTGTGGATTTTCTCTACTCTTTTGATTTATATATCTGCGGAAGTTTTAGATAGATTTAAAGATATCAAATTATGGAATGTTTTATGCTCAATGACCTTCCTTTTATCTGGTTATCTAGCAACCATTTATTTTAAAAAACATTATTCGTTTTTAACTAATTTAAATATCCTTTTAACAATTGAATTTCTAGTGGTATACTTGCTATTGTTACTGGCATTTATCCGAAAGATGATTTCACCAAAAATCTTTTCAATCCTTATTTTAATCTTTATGATAAGTGAAGTCAGTTTGAACGTAACATCTCAACTAAATGGAATTGCGAAGGAATGGGGGTTTGCTTCTCGTAATACCTATGACAAAGATATTCCAAGTATGGAAGCTATTTTGGAGTATACCAAACAGCAACCAGATACATTTACACGAACTGAAAAATTACAGACACAAACTGGAAATGATAGTATGAAATTTAACTACAATGGCATTTCCCAATTTTCATCTGTTCGTAATCGTTCTGCAAGTACAACTTTAGACAAGTTGGGTTTTAAATCTTCAGGTACCAACCTTAATCTCCGTTATGCAAATAATACTATCATTGCAGATAGTTTATTTGGAATCAGCTACAATATTTCTGAAACCTATCCAAATAAATATGGTTTTCATCCTAGCTATCAAAAAGATAATCTAACCCTTTATAAAAATCAATTCGCTCTCCCAATTGCTTTTGCTACACAGTCTCTTTATAAAGATGTCACTTTTAATGACCATACTCTTGATAACCAAACTCAATTTTTAAATCAAATTGCTGGCTTAAATGAAGAGTACTTTTATCCGATAAATTATCATACAGACTCTAGTGATAGCGTGGTCAATTTAAACGGAACTTCTACCGAAGATGCAACTATCAACTACAGCATTGAAGTACCTGATAATAGTCAGGTTTACCTTTCCATGACAAAGCTAAATTTCTCTAATGATAAGAAAAAGCAAGTTGACATCATTGTCAATGGTGAAAAAAAATCCTTTACCACAGATAATGCTTTTACATTTTTTAATCTTGGGTATACAGACCATAAACAAACTTTTGATATCCAAGTTAAGTTCCCAGGAAATGCTCAAGTATCATTTGAATCTCCAACTTTCTATCGATTAGATACTAAAAAGTATACGGAGGCAATTGCTAAAATAAAAGAAAATCCAGTAGAAGTGCAATCATATAAAAATAAAGTCATTGTTAATTATAAGGTAAAGAATGAAACATCGATCTTTTTCACAATTCCTTACGACCAAGGTTGGTCTGCTTATCAAAATGGTAAAAAATTACAAATTCAACAGGCACAAACTGGATTTATGAAAATTGATGTTCCTGAAGGTGAAGGAACTATTACCCTTTCCTTTATACCAAAAGGATTTGTTGCTGGTGCAAGTTGTTCTCTTATAGCCATTATTGTCTTTATCTTTTACGATTTTCAAAGAAAAAAATATTCTAGATAAAAAAACTATCGACCGAATTGGTCGATAGTTTTTAATCTTCTTCAACTTTTTTAGGTTGGTAGACAAGCATTCCTAAAGCAACAAAAATCATTATTGTAAAGATAAGGAAAATAATCTGACTATGAATACTACCTGTCATAGAAATGGTTTGTCGTAGACCTGAAACTGAATAACTCATAGGTAGCCATGGATTAATAGTTTTAAAGAATTGATTCGTCAAAGCTAAAGGATAAGTTCCTGCACTTGATGCTAATTGAAGGAGTAATAAAATTAAGGAGAAGAAGGCGCCTAGGCGAGAATTCCAGGTTGTCAATGCTGTTACCATCGCCATGAAAGCAAGACTGGTTAAAATAATCAAAGCAAAGGTCTTGAATTCGTGAACTGCAGTCAGTCCGATTAAATGTACTCCACCATAAACTAATACTCCTGCCAAACCAGCAATGATACCGTTAATTTCAAAGCGAGACTTAAACCAAGCCCAGCGACTTTCTGGATGGCCCCCAGAAGGCAATTTAGCAAAAATCATATTAGTTGAAATAGCAGCAACAAAAAGAGCAACTGATATCATATATGGAGCCATGGCAATTCCATTAACTGCTACTTGATCCTTATCAGTTTTTGAAAGACTTAGAGGATCAGCTAGTAAATCTGCATTTGTTGGTTCAGTTGAAGCCTGTTTCAATTGCCCCTCAGCTTCTGTCAAACCTTGATTTAATTGACTTGAACCATCACTTAATTTTCCAAGTCCTGATTGTAGAATTTCTGATCCTTGAGCAAGTTGATCTGCTCCACTAGCTATTTTTTCAGAACCATTAGATAGTTGATTTGCACCAGAAACTAGCTGGTCTGATTTATCAGCTAATTGTTGAGAGCCCGCTTGTAATTGATTAAATCCAGCGGTTAAATCTGATGTTTTATTATTTACTTGGTTGACACCTGATGCAAGTTTATCAATTCCTGTTGCTAATTCTGGTGCATTCTCTGCTAACTTAGCAGTAGCTCCTGTCAATGTAGAAGATTTTTCTGTCAACTGATTAGAACCTTGTAGCAACTTATTGAAACTTCCTGTCAAGTTCGAATTTTTAGAACTCAACTGACTTGCTCCTAAAGCTACTTGGTCTACTGATTTTGTGTAGTTGTCAATACCAGATGCAAGAGTTTGACTAGCTGGCAATAATTGACCATCAATTGCTGTTTGAACCTGTGTTAATCCACTTGACAAACTTGTCAAGGTGGCAATAGTAGTTGGTAACAATTGCGCTGAACTTGTTTTTAAGCGACTAAGACTATTTGCTTGACTATTTACATTCTCTAAAGAATATTGTAACGTTTGAACTGTGGTTAAAATTGTTCGTGCTGACTCACTAGTAGAAGATGATGAATTAGAAACAACAGAAGTTATCTCTGCTTGTTGGTCAGGAGTTAGGCTTTGATAAGCACTAGTAGATTGAACAGCTGATAAAGTAGTTTCTTTTTCAGCTTGATTTGAAGTAATGATGCTTTGCGCTGAATTTGCAATGGTTGATAGACTGCTAGAAAACTGAGTTGTTAACTCTGTTATGTCTCCTGTGTCTGACGTTTGAATAACTTGATTCAATTGCTCTAAGCCAGAAACTAATTGATGAATCTGATCTCTTTGTTGAGTTGATAAACTTAATTGACTAGACAGTTCTTGAATTCCTTGATTAAGCTGGGTAAGTCCTGTACGCAAGGTCTCTGATTGTTTAGAAATCTGATTTGCACCTGATGATAGACTTTGAACTCCATTTGTATAAGTATCAATACCAAGTGAAAATTGATTTAATCCTGAATTTAATTGAGAAACACCACCTATATAGGCTTGTGTGCCTAAATCAAGTTGAGTCAATCCTGATACCAGTGCCGGTGTCTGTGAATTCAGTTGGTTTAATCCATTGTCGATTTGTGAAATAGCGCTGGTATATTGATTTAAACCAGTATTAAAATTACCAAGACCAAGATTTAACTGATTTACACCAGCTGTATATGTTCCTAAACCTGTAGATAATTGATCAGCACCATTAGAAAATGTGAGACTTGATTGAGCTAAGGTTTGAAGATTGGTCGTTAAGGTTTTGCTCCCATCAGAAAGCTGATTCGAACCATCAGCCAACTGTAAACTTACATTTGCAGCTTGAGATAAACCAAGTTTTAAATCACCCATCTTCTCAAATAAAGCTTTGGTATAAGATTGAGTAACATTAGTAGCCACAGTCTGTTTGATTTGTGTCATGGCAGAATCACTCATCTTGCTTGCAATAAAACTATGACCACTTGATGTCTGATAGTCAATCGTCATCTGTTCAGGATGATTTGTAAGGATAGAAGAAGCTTTCTCAGAAAGATTACTTGGCAACGTTACAACCATGTAATAATCTCCATCCCGCAGTCCTCTTTCTCCCTCACCCTCATCTACAAAATGAAAATCCAGGCTATTACTATCTTTTAAATTAGACACCATGTCTTCACCAATAGTGAGTTTTTCATCATTATAAGTAGCAGATTGATCCTTATTAACAATTGCTACAGGTAACTCCGAAAGTTTACCATATGGATCCCACATTGATGATAAGAAAATGATATTGTAAAGAGCTGGAATTAAGGAAATTCCTATCATGACAATAATAAATGTCGGTTTTTTAAAGATTGCTTTCCATTCTTTAAACATATTGTCTCCTTTTTTAAACTACTTGTCTAAATTTTTGATATAATAGATTATACATAAAAAAATTAAAAAGACAAGATAAAAAATCTATTTTTGAACACATTGTCTAAAAATGTTCGTCTGGAGGGAACATGCAAGAAAGTAATAAACGATTAAAAACCAAGCGTATTATCGAAAATGCCATGGTAGAATTATTGATGGAACAACCATTCGATCAGATTACAACTGTTAAATTAGCACAAAAAGCTGGAATTAGCCGCTCCAGTTTCTATACTCATTACAAAGATAAATACGATATGATTGAACATTACCAAAGTAAACTATTTCATACCTTCGAATATATCTTTCAAAAACATGCTAATCAGAAACGAGATGCTATTCTAGAAGTATTTGAATACTTAGAATCAGAACCACTTCTAGCAGCTCTTTTATCTGAAAATGGAACCAAGGAAATTCAAAATTTCTTGAGAAATAAACTTCACATCCTACTGAGCACAGACCTTCAAAAACGTTTTATGCAACTCAAACTAAATGAAATAGAATTAGAATACAGTAGCGTCTACCTGACAAATGCTCTCTTTGGAGTCTGTCAAACCTGGATTGCCCACGGAAAAAAAGAAAGTCCACAAGAAATCACGGACTTTTTGATGAAAATGTTAGGTGATACAAATTAATAAAAAAGCTCTATAATATTTATAGGAAATCACCCCCTATAAATATTATGGAGCCTATTTTGTTATTCTTATTAGGCTAAGGCAATACAATTTCCTTAGTTTTATTTTCGGACACAAATCATTATCTATCCGTATGTTAGGTATGCCTCCCCTCATTACATCGGACAAAGAATCAAAAAAGGAACACCAAATTAGTGTTCCCTTCATCTAACTCCGCCAGTAGGACTCGAACCTACGACATCATGATTAACAGTCATGCGCTACTACCAACTGAGCTATGGCGGATTAAATAGTCCGTACGGGATTCGAACCCGTGTTACCGCCGTGAAAAGGCGGTGTCTTAACCCCTTGACCAACGGACCATCTATCTGTAGCAGATATAACCATTATATCAATTTATCAAAAATTGTCAATTACTTTTTTTGTTTTTTAGCCATTAGCTCTCTCAATTTTTTAGTTTTTAGGCGTGAAATAGGACAACGATGATCTTCATAAAAGACAACTTCCATTTTTTTACGATCAATCTCTCTCACATTTCCAATATTAACTAAGAATGATTTATGAGACAGATAAAAACGTTGTGTTTCCTTATCTTTTTCCTGAATATCTGTCATTGTTCCATAGAATTCTTTGGCAAAATTCTTACCAACAATTCGTAATTTGTGAGAAGTTCCCGTTGTTTCAATGTATAGAATATCATGATAAGGAATACAAAGATCATTTCCTTTGTAACTATAATCAAAATAATCAACGACTGATTGGTTTTCAAGTAAAGTAGTCTTAGTATAAATCACACAGTCGGCCACTCTATTTTTAAAAACTTGATCACTAGTTTCTTTATCAATGAAATCCAATGCTGAAACTTTGTATTTATAAGTCAAGGTAGCAAATTCAGATCGACTTGTAATAAAAACAATAATGGCATAAGGATTGCGATGACGAATAAATTGAGCAACTTCAAATCCCTTTCTCTCAATCCCATTGATATCAATATCTAGAAAATAAAGCTGATTGACTTCATCATGCTCTACATATTCCATAAATTCTCTTACTTTTCCTGTTGTTTTATAGGAAATCGGAATATTCGTTTCCTTAGAAATTTCATTTAGAGTTGTTTCCAACCTTACTTGGTGTTCTATAATATCTTCTAAAATTAATACTTTCATATCAGTTCCCTCTTAAATCTAATCACTTGTTTAAATACATCATTATCAATTTCTGTTTCTAAAATAACATTGTCATATTTTCCTAAAATTTCTTTAACATTATTGAGTCCAAGTCCTCTATGTCTTCCTTTGGTTGAAAATCCTAATTCAAATAGATCTTCGGATTTTACCCTTCTGTTTTTACAAGAGTTTTGGATAACAACCAGAGTTTCAAGATCCAACTTGATGATAGCTACCTCTAGTTGTTTTTGATAGCTTTCAACTGCCCCCTCAACGGCATTATTGAGCAGAACGCTCATCACGCGCACCAAATCTAACAATTCCATAGACAAAGGTGTGATAATATCTTTTACCTCTAATGTGTACTCTACATCATTCGTTTTCGCATTGACAATAGATTGAGCAATCAAACTACGAAGAGCTGAATCCTCAATATTGTTCAAATCGAAATAGGTATACTTATCTGAACGTAATTTTTGATTCGCCTTTACAAGAACTTGACTGTAAACTCTGTCAATTTCTTGTAAATCTTTACTTTCGATCGCCATTCTTAAGCTGACAAGCATTCCTGTATAGTCATGACGAAAACCACGAATTTCATTATATAAGGCAACAATCTCATCCGTGTAAGTTTGTAAATGTTTTTGTTCAAACTTCTTTTGTTCCAATTCAATTTCTTTTTCCATCTGAACTTTGTAAGAATTCATAGAGAAAAAAGTCAAAAGTAGACCAACAAAAACAATGGATGATAAAATACTTCCAAAACTATTTAGATTAGAAAAAGTACTGACAAAATCCGAAATAAATAAGAAGATATGTAAAGCTAAAAGAGCATATAGAACCTTTTTCAAAAAAGGATATAAATAGTCTTTATCAAAATAGTTGAACTCTAGATGAAAATAAGAGATGATTTTATCTATTGAAAAATAGGAGATTACATTTATGATGAAAAAAAATAATCTTTCATGTTGTTCTACAAGTGAGTCTCCCATAATAGATGATATAGTTACTGAACAAAATGTGTGTGTACTTTGATATAAGAGTGAAAATAATAATCCCAAAAAAATATTTTTTACAGAACTGTATTTTTTTTTTAAAATTCTTAAATAGAAATAAAATACAATTGGATTAAGAGTATTTAACATATAGTGCAAAATCAAAGTAAATTTATCAGAATTTATGAAAGATAAAAAATAGGAATAAATTACTTGAAGGGCTAAAAATAACAAGTAAAAGATATATCTTTCTTTTTTCGAAGTTTGACAAATTTGACTATAAATTTTACTAATAATTGTACAAGTTAAAAATGCATCTAATATTCCAATTGTAATTTCCATTTTCTACTCCTTTATTTTTTTCTAAAAATAGGTATCTGTCTAAAAAGATCCATCACTCCTCTTTTATCCCCACCTCTGATTTCCTGCAATTCTTTTTCGTTCAATTGTTGGAAATCTTTCATTTGAGCAAAATCTGTATTCTTTTTCATAATATAAACTCCTATAATGTTTTTCTTGTAAATTAACTTACAAAAATATTATATATAATCTACGATACCTATGGAGAATTATCTCTCAAATGCTCAAATTTTATTCTGAAATGTCAAATTTTTACAAAAAAAGCTGGGATTTTTCCCAGCTTACGATTTAACACTGATCCCAGCAGGATTCGAACCTGCGACCGTTCGCTTAGAAGGCGAATGCTCTATCCAGCTGAGCTATGAGACCTTACCTATCTATCTTATCAAAAAAAGCTAGCTTAGTCAATCATCTATTTGTGATAGGGTGATCCTTGTTGAATCGAAAATGCTCTATAGATTTGTTCTACTAAGACTAATCTCATCAGTTGATGAGGAAGCGTCAATCTCCCAAAACTAACAGAGAGATTGGCTCTTTTTTTCACCTCTGGAGATAGTCCTAAACTCCCCCCAATGATAAAAGTGATTGTCGAAAATCCATTAATGGAGGCTCTTTCAAGCTGCTTGCTGAATTCTTCAGAAGAAAAAGTTGTTCCTTCAATAGCTAAAACAACTACAAAATCACGATCTCCTACTTTTGAAAGAATGCGGTTCCCTTCCAACTCCAAAATCTTTTGATTTTCAGATTCGCTAGCCCGATCTGGTGTTTTTTCATCTGACAACTCAATCATTTCTAAATTAGCAAAGCGTGAAATCCTTTTGGAATATTCAGCTATGCCATCTTTGAGATATTTTTCTTTCAGTTTTCCAACTGTTACCACTTTAATTTTCATTCTTCTATTCTAACATATTCACACTCAATTTCACATCTTATTCACAGAGAAGATTTTGAAAAAATTCAATAAATTCACAGGTTTTCGAAAGTTATCCACAAGTTGTGAAAAACTTTCTTTCTTTAAGCTTGGATTAAGCTAGCTATTTTATACTTTCATTGATTAAAAAAACATGGAGGCTTCTATGAAAAACTTACAAACTAGTTCCAAAAAATGGGGACAACTTTTATTAGTCATTCTCATTAGCTTTTTTAGTGGTGTTTTAGGTAGTTTTACGACATTGCAACTAAGTCAAAAACAAAACACTAGTCCAACAAATACCACCACTGTCAGCAAAACAGCTGTAAAAAATGAAAACTCAACTACACAGGCAGTCGATAAAGTTAAAGATGCTGTGGTATCTGTCATTACTTACTCTGCAAACTCCCAAAATAGTTTATTTGGATCTGCAGAAACTGATACAGATACAAATACTGAGCAAGTTTCTAGCGAAGGTTCTGGAGTTATTTATAAAAAAGAAGGTAACTTTGCTTACCTCGTAACCAATACTCACGTTATCAGTGGAGCTAAAAAAGTAGATATTCGTTTAGCTGACGGAACTAAAGTTCCAGGTGAAATTGTTGGTTCTGATACTTATTCTGACATTGCAGTTGTAAAAATTGCTGCAGATAAGGTGACTACCGTAGCTGAATTTGGAGATTCTGATCAACTAACAGTCGGAGAGACTGCCATTGCAATCGGAAGCCCTCTAGGTTCTGAGTACGCCAATACCGTTACACAGGGTATCGTGTCTAGTTTGAATAGAAATGTTTCTTTAAAATCTGAAGATGGACAAGCTATCTCTACAAAGGCTATCCAAACAGATACAGCTATCAACCCTGGAAATTCTGGCGGTCCCCTAATCAATATTCAGGGACAAGTAATCGGAATTACATCTAGTAAAATAGCCACAAACGGTGGAACTTCTGTGGAAGGACTTGGATTTGCGATTCCTTCAAACGATGCCATCAATATTATCAATCAATTAGAAAAGAATGGAAAAGTCACTCGACCAGCCTTGGGCATTCAAATGGTCAACCTTTCAAATCTTAGTAGCACTGATTTACAAAGATTGAATGTACCATCAAGTGTCACTGCAGGAGTAGTTGTTCGTTCTGTTATAACTAGTATGCCTGCCAATGGACATCTACAACAATATGACGTCATTACAAAAGTAGATGATAAAGCTATTTCTTCAACTACTGAATTACAAAGTGCTCTATATAGTCATTCTATCGGAGATAGCATGACCATTACATACTACCGTAATGGTAAAGAAGAAACAACTACCATTAAATTAGATAAGAGTACTAGTGATTTGGAACAATAGTTTACAGATATGTAAAGTTGCTTTACAGAATATCTAAGTTATGATAATGTAGAATTATGGAAGAATTTAAAATTGTTCAAATAAAGGATATTCAAAAAAATCCCTATCAACCTCGTAAGGAATTTTCAGAAGAAAAAATACAAGAGTTGGCACAATCCATTAAGGAAAACGGCTTGATTCAGCCAATTATCGTTAGAAAATCTCCAGTACTTGGATATGAAATTCTAGCTGGAGAAAGACGGTATCGCGCTTCAATAGCTGCCGGACTTTCAGAAGTTCCAGTAATTGTTAAGCAACTTTCTGATCAAGATATGATGCTTCATTCCATCATTGAAAATCTCCAACGCGAAAATTTAAATCCTATCGAAGAAGCTAAAGCATACCAGTCCTTAATCGATAAAGGTTTTACCCACACAGAAATTGCTGAAAAAATGGGGAAATCTCGACCTTATATTACAAACCTAGTTCGATTGTTAGGGCTACCTAAACATATCCTGACAGAAGTCGAAAGTGGGAAGCTTTCCCAGGCTCATGCTAGACTCCTCATTCAATTATCAAGCGACAGACAAGATACACTCTTGCATCGTATTCAAACAGAAAATCTTTCAGTTAGACAAGTTGAACAAATACTACAAAAAAATAAGAAGATCAGCAAAAAAGAAAAAAATCACTTTGTCAAAGAGGAAGAGCAAAAATTGAAAAAAATACTCGGATTAGATGTTCAGATTAGCCTTCAGAAAAAAGATAGCGGTAAAATCTCAATTTCCTTCCATAACCAAGAAGAATACCAACAATTTATTAACAGCCTGAAATAAGGCTGTTATTTTATTATTCTTAACTAACATGGTTATCCACCGATTTATCTTTTTAAAAAGCCTTCTATTTCAGATTTCTCCTTAGTTATCCACATCTTGTGGATAAAAACTAAAAACATTGTTAATTGTTTTCCACAACTTGTGGAAAAATAATCTTATCTATGGTAAAATGATTCTATCAATAAATCTTTAAAATTTTATAGTAAAGGAGGAGAAAATCATTGAAAGAAAAACAATTTTGGAATCGTATTTTAGAACTTGCGCATGATCGGTTGACTCAATCAGTTTATGATTTTTACATCTTAGATGCAACCCTGGTTAAAGTAGAAGATGCCACTGCAACGATTTTCTTACCCCGAGATGAGATGCAGATATTTTGGGAAAGAAATATCAATGGAATCCTTTTAACAGCAGGTTTTGAAATCTATGATACTGAAATAAAGGCGCATTATGTCTTCACGAAAGTTGAAGAAACTGCCTCTCAAATAGCTATAGAACCTGATTCTATTAATGATTATCAGACAAGTCCGTCCACTATTCCATATTCTGAAACTGGACTCAAGGAAAAGTATACTTTCGATAATTTTGTCCAAGGAAATGGTAATGTTTGGGCTAAGTCCGCAGCTTTAGCAGTTTCTGAAGATCCTGGACTAACTTATAATCCTCTATTTATCTATGGAGGGCCTGGTCTTGGAAAAACCCACCTACTAAATGCCCTTGGTAATGAAATTCTAAAAAAAAGCCCTAATGCGCGTGTTAAATACATACCTGCTGAAAGCTTCATTAATGAATTCCTAGAGCATTTAAGACTCAATGATATGGAAAAATTCAAAAAAACTTATCGTAGTTTGGATCTCCTACTCATTGATGATATTCAATCTCTTAGTGGAAAGAAAGTTCAGACTCAGGAAGAGTTTTTCAATACATTTAACGCCCTTCACAATAATAATAAGCAGATTGTTTTGACAAGCGACCGTAGACCTGAACATTTAGAGAGTCTTCCTGAACGTCTGGTCACGCGCTTCTCGTGGGGATTAACAACAGATATTACACCACCTGATTTTGAAACACGTATTGCGATTTTACAGAGTAAGACTGAACATCTCAATTATCATTTTCAGAATGATACACTCGAATATTTAGCCGGCCAATTTGACTCGAATGTGAGAGAGCTAGAGGGTGCACTCAACGACATCAGCTTGATGGCCAAAGTCAAAAAGATTAACAACATCACAGTTGACATCGCTGCTGAGGCTATTCGTGCTCGCAAACAAGACGTTAGCAAAATGATTGTGATTCCAATTGATAAAATACAAACAGAAGTTGGAAACTTTTATGGTGTTAGTGTCAAGGAAATGAAGGGAACCAGACGTGTTCAAAATATCGTTTTATCCCGTCAAGTTGCCATGTACCTAGCCAGAGAAATGACAGATAATAGCCTTCCTAAAATTGGAAAAGAGTTTGGTGGCAAAGACCACACAACGGTCATTCATGCCCATGGAAAAATCAAATCCATGCTTGAAACAGATGATAATTTACGTTTAGAAATCGAAGCAATCAAAAAGAAAATTAAATAACTTGTGGATAACTTTTGATAAAATTCTTTATTTATCCACACTTTTTAAACAAGGCTCTTTCCTTGAGTTTTCTTGATTAGCATCTGTTTTCCACATATTTCACACGCTCTATTATTACTATTATCCTTCTAATAATAAAAAGAATAAAGGAGAATCCATGATTCATTTTTCAATTAATAAAAATTTATTTTTACAAGCTTTAAATACAACCAAAAGAGCTATTAGCTCAAAAAATGCTATTCCTATTTTATCAACTGTAAAAATTGATGTTACCAATGAAGGAATTACCTTGATTGGATCAAATGGTCAAATCTCAATTGAAAATTTCATTTCGCAAAAAAATGAAAATGCAGGTCTCTTGATTAATTCTTTAGGAACAGTTCTACTGGAAGCCTCTTTCTTTATCAATGTTGTTTCAAGTCTTCCAGATGTAACACTTGATTTTAAAGAGATTGAACAAAAGCAAATTGTCTTAACAAGTGGTAAATCAGAAATTACCCTAAAAGGAAAGGATAGCGAGCAGTATCCACGTATCCAAGAAATTTCCGCAAGTAATCCTTTAGTTCTTGAAACAAAACTTCTTAAAAAGATTATCAACGAAACTGCTTTCGCAGCTAGCACTCAAGAAAGTCGTCCTATTTTGACGGGGGGACATTTTGTCTTGAGCAATCATAAAGAATTAAAAACAGTTGCGACAGACTCTCACCGTCTCAGTCAGAAAAAGTTGACTCTTGAAAAAAATAGCGATGATTTTGATGTTGTCATCCCAAGTCGTTCGCTACGTGAATTTTCAGCTGTTTTTACGGATGATATCGAAACAGTAGAGATTTTCTTCGCCAATAATCAAATTCTCTTTAGAAGTGAAAATATTAGCTTCTACACACGTCTCTTAGAAGGAAATTATCCGGATACCGATCGATTGATTCCAACAGATTTCAATACAACAGTTACTTTTGACGTTGCTAAACTACGTCAATCTATGGAACGTGCTCGTCTCTTATCAAGTGCAACACAAAATGGTACTGTTAAATTAGAAATCAAAGAAGGAATTGTAAGTGCCCATGTTCACTCTCCAGAAGTAGGGAAAGTACATGAAGAAATTGATACTGAAAATGTAAGTGGTGCTGATTTGACAATAAGTTTCAACCCAACTTATTTGATTGAAGCACTGAAAGCTTTGAATAGCGAAAAAGTTACAATCAGTTTTATCTCTGCAGTTCGTCCATTCACCCTTGTTCCAGCAGACACTGATGAAGATTTCATGCAGCTCATCACACCAGTTCGTACAAATTAATGGAAAGAGGTTGAGCCTAGCTCACCTCTTTTATGATATAATCAGAAATATGAAAAGGAGAGTAGTATGTATCAAGTTGGAAATTTTGTTGAAATGAAAAAACCACACGCTTGTACGATAAAGTCAACAGGCAAAAAAGCAAATCGCTGGGAAATTACCCGTGTTGGAGCAGACATCAAGATAAAATGCAGTAATTGTAATCATGTTGTCATGATGAGTCGCTATGATTTTGAAAGAAAAATGAGTAAAATTATCGACTAAATGCAAGGAGTTAGAGGGTTAGCAAGTTTTCCCTTTTTGTGTTATAATATTGAAGATTGAAATGTGAACGGAGAATGAGAAACTATGGCTTTAACAGCAGGTATCGTGGGTTTGCCAAACGTAGGTAAATCAACCCTATTTAATGCAATTACAAAAGCAGGAGCAGAGGCTGCAAACTATCCATTTGCAACTATTGACCCAAACGTTGGAATGGTAGAAGTTCCAGATGAACGCCTCCAAAAATTGACGGAAATGATTACTCCTAAAAAGACAATTCCAACAACCTTTGAATTTACAGATATTGCAGGGATTGTAAAGGGTGCATCAAAAGGAGAAGGACTTGGAAATAAATTCTTAGCTAACATCCGTGAAGTTGATGCCATTGTTCATGTGGTTCGTGCCTTTGATGATGAAAATGTCATGCGTGAGCAAGGTCGTGAAGATGCCTTTGTGGATCCGCTAGCAGATATTGATACTATTAACCTAGAGTTGATTCTTGCTGACTTAGAATCAGTCAATAAACGCTATGCGCGTGTGGAAAAAATGGCACGTACTCAAAAAGATAAGGAATCAGTTGCAGAATTTAACGTTCTTCAAAAGATTAAACCTGTTCTTGAAGATGGAAAATCAGCTCGTACCATTGAATTTACAGATGAAGAGCAAAAAGTAGTCAAAGGTCTTTTCCTTTTGACAACAAAACCTGTTCTTTATGTAGCTAACGTTGATGAGGATGTGGTTGGAGACCCAGAATCTATCGATTATGTGAAGCAAATTCGTGAATTCGCAGCAACAGAAAATGCAGAAGTAGTAGTCATTTCAGCGCGTGCTGAAGAAGAAATTTCTGAGTTAGACGATGAAGATAAAAAAGAGTTTCTTGAAGCTATTGGTTTGACAGAATCAGGTGTGGATAAGTTGACTCGTGCTGCTTACCATCTACTTGGACTTGGGACTTACTTCACAGCTGGTGAAAAAGAGGTTCGTGCTTGGACCTTTAAACGTGGCATGAAAGCTCCTCAAGCTGCTGGAATTATCCACTCTGACTTCGAAAAAGGCTTTATTCGTGCAGTGACTATGTCTTATGATGATTTGATTAAATACGGATCTGAAAAGGCAGTAAAAGAAGCTGGACGTTTGCGTGAAGAAGGAAAAGAATATGTCGTGCAAGATGGCGATATTATGGAATTCCGCTTTAACGTTTAATCAATATTTAAAATAATGTCAATTAGGTTGGAAAAAAATTCCAACCCTTTTGACTTTTGAAAGGAAATATAAATGACAAAATTACTTGTAGGATTGGGAAATCCAGGAGATAAATATTTTGAAACTAAACATAATGTTGGCTTTATGCTGATTGACCAACTAGCAAAAAAACAGAATGTTACCTTTACACACGATAAGATATTCCAAGCTGAGTTAGCCTCATTTTTTCTTAACGGTGAAAAAATTTATCTGGTGAAACCGACGACTTTTATGAATGAAAGTGGAAAAGCAGTTCATGCTTTGTTAACCTACTATGGTTTAGATATTGAAGATTTACTCATCATTTACGATGACCTTGACATGGAAGTCGGAAAAATTCGTCTTCGTGCTAAAGGATCAGCTGGTGGTCATAATGGAATTAAGTCGATTATTCAACATATCGGTACACAGGTTTTCAATCGTGTAAAGATTGGCATTGGAAGACCTAAAAAAGGAATGTCAGTAGTTCATCATGTTTTGAGTAAATTTGACAAGGATGACTATATAGGTATTTTACAGTCTATTGACAAGGTTGACGATGCTGTAAATTATTATTTACAAGAGAAAAACTTTGAAAAAACAATGCAGAAATACAATGGGTAAAGAAATGTCATTAATCGAATTCTTTTTAGAGAATAAACAAATCCTGTCTTGGCATGAAAATTTAACACAGAAGCAAAGACAATTACTATTAGGATTTTCTGGTTCAGCAAAGTCCTTAGCTATTGCAAGTAGTGTTAAAAATCAGAACAAGATTTTAGTAATGACATCTACTTATGGAGAAGCTGAGCGTCTAGTAAATGATTTAATTTCTATCCTGGGTACTGATATGGTTTATCCATTTTTAGTAGATGATTCACCAATGGTAGAATTCTTAGTATCGTCTCAAGAAAAGATTTTTTCAAGAGTTGAAGCCTTGCGTTTTCTAAGAGATAAATCTCAAAAAGGAATATTAGTTTGTAACATGGCAGCTAGCCGTTTATTCTTACCAGATCCTCAAATCTTTGATAACAGTGTGTTAAAACTTGAAGTTGGCGAAGAGTGTGAACAAAGAGAATTAAAAAATCAATTGATTTCACTTGGTTATAAAAAAGTTACTCAAGTTCAAAGTCAAGGTGAATTTAGCCTTCGTGGAGATATTCTAGATATCTTTGAAACTTCTCAACTATCTCCTTACCGAATAGAATTTTTTGGTGATGAGATTGATGGCATTAGAGAATTTGATGCCGAAACTCAATTATCAAAAGAGAGTCAAACTCAAGTACTAATCTATCCAGCTAGTGATATTTTGTTAACGAATGAAGATTATCATCGTGGCCTGAAATTTTTAGAACATGAGATTGATAAGGCACTTTCTCCGACTTTAAAGTCTTACTTAGAAGAAGTTTTTAGTTGCACGAAAGAGCAAGTTCTTCATACAGATATTCGCAAGTTGTTGTCTGTATTTTATAAAAAACAATGGACATTGATAGACTATTTGAATCAAATTCCTATTATATTTGATGATTTTCAAAAAATCTTGAATCAGTACGATGCTTTTGATAAGGAAACTGCTAGTTACTTTACAGAAGATTTACATAATAGTAAAACGGTGTCAAGTTTACAATATTTTGCTGATGTAGAAAGTCAATTCAAAAAATATTTACCAGCTAGTTTCTTTTCAAATTTCCAAAAAGGGCTTGGAAATTTGAAATTTAATCATCTGTATCAATTCAATCAATATCCAATGCAGGAGTTCTTTAATCAGTTTTCTTTTCTGAAGGAAGAAATTGAACGTTATAAAAAATTGAAGTATACAATTGTTCTTCAATCAAGTACCAAAACTGAATTAAAGAAACTGTCAACGATTCTTGATGAATATGATATTAAAGTTGATAATAGTAATGAAAGTGAAATCTGTAAAGGAACTGTCAATCTTGTTGAAGGAAATCTTCGTCATGGATTTCATTTTGTAGATGAGAATCTCGTATTTATCACTGAATATGAAATTTTTAAAAAGAAGATTAAACGCAAGTATCGCAGACAAAATATTAGCAATGCTGAACGATTGAAGGATTATAGTGAACTCCAAAAAGGAGACTATGTTGTTCATCAAATCCATGGTATTGGGCAATATTTAGGGATTGAAACGATTGAAATTAAAGGAATTCATCGAGACTACGTTAGTGTCCTATATCAAAATGGAGACCGTATTTCTATCCCTGTAGAACAGATACAGATTCTTTCTAAGTATGTCTCTAGTGATGGTAAGGCTCCAAAGTTAAACAAACTTAACGATGGACGTTTTAAAAAAGCCAAGCAAAAAGTAAAGAGTCAAGTTGAAGATATTGCAGATGACTTGATTAAGTTATATGCCGAGAGAAGTCAACTTAAAGGTTTTGCATTTTCAAAAGATGATGAAGATCAGGTTGCTTTTGATGAGGCTTTCCCCTATGTTGAAACTGAAGATCAACTTCGAAGTATAGATGAAATCAAAAAAGATATGCAAGCTCCTCAACCGATGGACCGACTTTTAGTTGGAGATGTTGGTTTTGGTAAGACTGAGGTGGCCATGCGAGCTGCATTTAAGGCTGTCAATGATCATAAACAGGTTGTTATTTTAGTACCAACTACCGTTCTTGCTCAGCAACATTATAGTAATTTTAAGGAAAGATTTGAGCAATTTGCTGTCAATGTAGATGTTTTGAGTCGTTTTAGAAGTAAGAAAGAACAGACTGAAACACTTGAAAAATTGAAAAAAGGTCAAGTAGATATTTTGATAGGGACTCATCGAGTTTTATCTAAAGATGTTGAGTTTGCTGATTTGGGGTTGATGATTATTGATGAAGAACAACGATTTGGTGTTAAGCATAAGGAAGCTTTGAAGGAATTAAAAAAGAAGGTTGATGTCTTAACCTTGACAGCTACACCAATTCCTCGAACTCTTCATATGTCTATGCTGGGTATCCGAGATTTATCAGTCATAGAGACTCCTCCAACAAATCGATATCCTGTTCAAACCTATGTTCTTGAACAAAATGATCGTGTTATTCGTGATGCTGTATTGAGAGAAATGGATCGTGGTGGTCAAGTTTACTATCTTTACAACAAAGTTGACACGATTGAAAAGAAGGTTTCAGAGTTACAAGAACTGATTCCAGAAGCTTCGATTGGCTTTGTTCATGGACAAATGAGTGAAATTCGTTTGGAGAATACGCTACTTGATTTTATTGAAGGTGAATATGATATTTTAGTAACAACAACAATCATTGAAACAGGAGTTGATATTCCAAATGCAAATACTTTATTTATTGAAAATGCGGATCATATGGGGCTGTCAACCTTGTATCAATTAAGAGGTCGTGTTGGTCGCAGTAACCGAATTGCCTATGCTTATCTCATGTATCGTCCAGATAAAACTTTGACAGAAGTTTCTGAGAAAAGATTAGAGGCCATCAAAGGTTTTACTGAACTAGGTTCCGGTTTCAAAATCGCTATGCGTGATTTATCCATTCGTGGAGCTGGGAATCTTTTAGGAAGTTCGCAGTCCGGTTTTATTGATTCTGTTGGTTTTGAGTTGTATTCTCAGTTGCTGGAAGAAGCGATAGCTAAGAAAAATGGAACTGACAAAAAACGTGAAAAAGGAAATGCAGAGTTAATTCTACAAATTGATGCTTATCTTCCAGATGAATATATTTCAGATGAACGACATAAAATTGAGATTTACAAGAGAATCCGTCAGGTTGACAATCGTGTCAACTATGAAGAATTACAAGATGAGTTGATCGATCGTTTTGGAGAATATCCTGATGTAGTTGCCTATCTTTTAGAAATTGGTTTAGCCAAAGCTTATCTTGATAAAGTTTTTGTCAATCGTGTTGAAAGAAGAAATAATAAACTTGTCATTCAATTTGAAAAAATTTCACAACAACTATTTTTAACACAAGATTATTTCCAGGCTCTCTCACAGACAAGTTTGAAGGCTAATATTTCTGAGAATCAAGGTTTGATAGAAGTTGTATTTGATATTCGAAATAAAAAAGATTATGAGATTTTAGAAGGATTATTGACTTTTGCTGAATCCCTAGTGGCCATAAAAAATGCAAAAGAGTCAAATTAGGTATGACATTTTTCTTCTATAAAAGGGAGAAAAATGGTACAATAATAATTTGAGGTAATAAAGATGAGATTAGATAAATATTTAAAAGTATCAAGAATTATTAAGCGCCGTACAGTGGCTAAAGAAGTTGCAGATAAGGGACGTATCAAGGTAAATGGTATTCTTGCTAAGAGCTCTACAGATTTAAAAATCAACGACCAAGTCGAAATTCGTTTTGGAAATAAGTTGTTGCTTGTAAAAGTATTAGAGATGAAAGATAGCACTAAAAAAGAAGATGCCGCAGGTATGTATGAAATTATCAGCGAAACAAGGGTAGAAGGCGATGTATAAAAAAATAGTCCAAATGAATAATTCCTTTATTCAAAATGAACATCAGCGTCGTAAATACTTGATGGAAGAACGACAAAGACGAAATCGTTTTATGGGTTGGGTGTTGATTTTGATTATGTTGTTGTTCATCCTACCAACCTATAATTTGACTCAAAGTTATCAGCAACTACTTGAACGTCGCCAACAGTTATCTGACTTGAAAAAGCAGTATCAAGAATTGAGCGATGAAAAAGATAAAGAATCAAATCTTGCAACCAAATTAAAGGACGAAACATATGCAGCCAAGTATTTGCGTGCAAAATATTACTATTCAAAATCATGGGAGGAAGTATACACCATTCCGGACTTGCTTCCTAGGTAATAGAATATGGAAAATTTATTAGATATTGTTGAACAATTTTTAAGTAAATCAGATGAAAAATTAGAAGAGTTAGCTCAAAAAAATCATCTGTTACGACTTCAGGAAGAAGAGGGAAAGAAGAATGCGTAAATTTTTAGTGATATTACTACTTCCTATTTTCTTTAAAAGTGTCCAAGTAGTAAGCACTGAGAATCCAGTTATCATTCCAAATCAAGAAGTGTATTCCTTAACTCATGCTCCGTATCATTTTTATTATCAAGATACTATAGAATCTCCAAAATTTTATGGTGAAACGTCCATTTATGCTTCAGATGATTTGATAAAAGAGTCAGGGAAAGTCAATGCAGAGACAACATTATCCGTGATAGAATGGCGGTTAAATGGACAAGGTCAGCCTGTATTTAAATTATCTAATAATCAGTTTGTTGCTGCAGACAAAAGACTTCTATATGATGCATCAAAAATAAATTCTCTATCCCAAAAAGTATGGTTAGAACCTGGATTTTTCATTTACAATAGTCCCTATGATCAAATAGAAAAAACAACTACTTTAGCTCCTTATCAAGATGTTGAAGTGGATATGTCAGTGTTTGCTGAGGGTCGTGAATTCTTACATATCAAACAAATTGGTTGGGTTTCTAATGATTCTATTTCTCAAGATGATAATCGTATCCAGAAAGTACAAGAGTTATTGTCTGAAAATTATCAAAATGAACAGTTTTCTATTTATGTTAAACAATTGAGCACAGGTAAGGAAGCTGGGATTAATGAAAATCAGAAAATGTATGCTGCAAGTGTTATGAAGCTGCCCTATCTTTATTATATTCAGGAAAAAATCAATCAAGGTGATTACCAACTTGACACGAAACTGAAGTATGTTTCCGAAGTGAATGATTTCCCTGGTTCTTATAAGCCTGAAGGTAGTGGAAGTCTTCCTAAAACAGCAGACAACAAAGAATACACCATCAAAGATTTGATATCAAAAACAGCGAAAGAATCTGATAATGTAGCCCACAACATTCTTGGATATTATGTTACCAACAAGTCAGATGAGACCTTTAAAAAGGAGATGGCTAGAATTTCAGGCGAAGAGTGGGATGTAACAGATAAGTTGGCATCAGCTAAAATGGCAGGTCAAGTTATGGAGGCTATTTATAATCAGAATGCTTTTGTTTTAGAATCTCTATCACAAACGTCCTTTGACAATCAGAGGATTGCGAAAGATATTTCTGCTAAGGTAGCCCATAAAATTGGGGATGCAGACGAATACAAGCATGACACTGCTATTGTTTATTCAGAGTCTCCTTTCATCATTTCAATTTTTACCAAAAATTCAGATTATGATACCATTTCTAAAATTGCCAAGGATGTCTATGAGGTCCTGAAATGAGAGAGCGCGATTTTTTAAATTATTTTCTAGAAAAAGGTTGTTTTAAAGATCATTCAAAAGTTGTAATAGCCTTATCTGGTGGACTTGATTCGATGTTTCTCTTTCATCTTCTATCAACTTATAAAAAGGAACTTGGTATTGAGATTTTTTTAGTCCATGTCAATCATAAACAACGACCAGAGTCAGACAATGAAGAACATGAATTAAGAAAACTAGCTGAACAAGTTGGAGTTCCGATTTATGTAGCTAACTTCTCTGGAGCTTTTACAGAAGCGAGCGCTCGTCAATTTCGCTATGAATTTTTTAGAGATGTTATGAGAGAAACATCCTCTACTGCTCTTGTAACGGCTCATCATGCAGATGATCAGGTTGAAACGATTTTTATGAGATTGATCAGGGGCACTAGGTTGCATCATCTATCGGCTATTAAAGAGAAGCAAAAATTTGATAGGGGAGAATTAATTCGTCCCTTACTCTCTTTCTATAAGAAGGAATTTCCTGAAATTGAACATTTTGAGGATGAGACAAATCAGGAAAATCACTATTTTCGCAATCGTGTTCGTAATCTCTATCTACCACAAATGGAGACAGAGAATCTTCAAGTTAGAAAAGCTTTACTAGAATTTGGAAAAGAAGTATCTGACTATCAGACAGCTATCGGTGAATTAACTCAAACAGTAGATATTGAAGATTTAACTCAGTTTTTATCTTTTTCAGAAGAAACACAACGAGTTTTATTGCAACACTATCTTGGTCGATTTGCAAACTTAAATGTAACAAGAGAACAATTTCAACAGATCCATCATATATTAAAAACCAAGAGTCAATATCGCCATCATTTAAAAAATGGTTATGAGCTTGTAAAGGAATACGATTACTTTCAGATTTGTAAAATCAGACCAAAGTCTGATGAAAAAAACAATGAGTGTGTGTTAGACTATCTAAACCAAGTTCACTATGAAGGATATCTATTTTCATTTGGACTTCCTTTAGAAGGAGATAGAGTTCAAAAAATATATGTTTCACGGGAAACATCCTTAAATTTACGGCACCGTCATTCAGGTGACTATCTGATAAAAAATGGACATCGAAAAAAACTAAGACGACTTTTTATTGATTTAAAAATCCCTAAAGAAAAACGGGAAAAAGTGATAATCATTGAGCAATCAGGTCAAATTTGTTCAGTTTTAGGAATTGAAACTAGTGATTTGAGTAAAAAAATGAAAAATGATATAATGAACACTGTACTTTATATAGAAAAAATAGATAGGTAAAATCATGTTAGAAAAAGATATCAAGAAAATTTTGATTTCACAAGATGAAATTACAGAAGCAGCTAAGAAATTAGGTGCTCAGTTGACAAAGGATTACGAAGGCAAGAATCCAATCCTAGTTGGAATTTTAAAAGGATCTATTCCTTTTATGGCTGAATTAATCAAATATATTGATACACATCTTGAAATGGACTTTATGATGGTTTCTAGTTATCATGGTGGGACTGTAAGTAGTGGTGTCATTAATATCAAACAAGACGTAACTCAAGATATTAAAGGTCGACATGTTGTCTTTGTAGAAGATATTATCGATACTGGTCAAACTTTGAAGAGCTTGAGAGATATGTTTACTGCAAGAGAAGCAGCCTCTGTTAAGATTGTTACTATGTTGGATAAACCAGAGGGACGCACTGTCGAAATTGAAGCAGATTATACATGCTTTACAATTCCAAATGAGTTTGTTGTAGGCTATGGTTTAGACTATAATGAAAATTATCGTAACCTTCCTTATGTAGGCGTATTGAAAGAGGAAGTTTACTCAAAATAGAAGGGTAAGTTGTTGAATGCAAAAACAAAATAATGGTTTCATAAAAAATCCATTTCTTTATTTGTTGATGATTTTCTTGCTGGTGACAGGATTTCAGTACTTTTTTGCTGGAAGAGCCGCTGGTCATAGTCAACAGATCAAGTACTCAGAATTGGTGCAGGAAATTACCAATGATAACGTAAAAGAAATGACCTATCAACCAAACGGTAGTGTTATTGAGGTATCAGGTGAATACAAAACTGCAAAAACAGAAAAGAAGGAAACTGGGATTCAATTTTTCACTCCTTCTGCTACAAAGGTAGAAAAATTTACTAGCATTATCCTACCATCAGATACCACTGTTGCTGATTTACAAAAGTTAGCAGGTGAACATCAAACACAAATTGAAGTGAAACATGAGAGTTCAAGTGGTATGTGGATTAACATCCTAGTGTCTATCGTACCATTTGGTATCTTATTCTTCTTTCTATTCTCAATGATGGGCAATATGGGAGGAAATAATGGACGAAATCCAATGAGCTTTGGTCGAAGTAAAGCTAAAGCTGCTAACAAAGAAGATATCAAAGTTCGCTTCTCAGATGTTGCAGGCGCAGAGGAAGAAAAACAAGAACTTGTTGAAGTTGTTGAATTTTTAAAAGATCCAAAACGCTTTACAAAATTAGGTGCTCGTATCCCAGCTGGTGTTCTCTTAGAAGGACCTCCGGGAACTGGTAAAACATTACTTGCTAAAGCAGTTGCAGGAGAAGCTGGTGTACCATTCTTTAGTATTTCAGGTTCTGACTTTGTAGAAATGTTCGTCGGTGTTGGTGCCAGCCGTGTCCGTTCTCTATTTGAGGACGCTAAAAAAGCAGCACCAGCCATTATCTTTATAGATGAAATCGATGCTGTTGGTCGCCAACGTGGTGTCGGTTTAGGTGGAGGTAATGACGAACGTGAACAAACCCTAAACCAACTCTTGATTGAAATGGATGGTTTTGAAGGAAATGAAGGAATCATTGTTATTGCGGCAACTAATCGTTCAGATGTTCTAGATCCAGCTCTTCTTCGTCCAGGTCGTTTTGATAGAAAAGTATTGGTTGGTCGTCCAGATGTTAAGGGACGCGAAGCAATTCTAAAAGTTCATGCTAGAAATAAACCATTAGCAGAAGATGTAGATTTGAAATTAGTGGCACAACAAACTCCTGGTTTTGTTGGTGCAGATTTGGAAAATGTATTGAACGAAGCAGCTTTGGTTGCAGCTCGTCGTAATAAGTCAGTGATTGATGCTTCAGATATTGATGAAGCTGAAGATCGTGTTATCGCCGGCCCTTCTAAGAAGGATAAAACTGTTTCTCAAAAAGAACGTGAAATGGTTGCTTACCATGAGGCAGGACATACAATTGTTGGCCTCGTATTGTCCAATGCACGTGTCGTTCATAAGGTAACAATCGTTCCTCGTGGTCGTGCAGGTGGTTACATGATTGCTCTTCCAAAAGAAGATCAAATGTTACTATCTAAAGAAGATATGAAAGAACAATTAGCAGGTTTGATGGGTGGACGTGTTGCTGAAGAGATTATCTTCAATGTCCAAACAACAGGTGCATCCAACGACTTTGAACAAGCTACACAGATGGCGCGTGCAATGGTTACTGAGTATGGTATGAGTGAAAAACTTGGACCGGTTCAGTATGAAGGTAATCATGCTATGTTTGGTGCTCAATCTCCACAAAAAACAATTTCAGAGCGTACAGCTTACGAAATTGATGAAGAAGTTCGTTCATTGTTGAATGAAGCCCGTAATAAAGCGGCTGAGATTATTCAATCAAATCGTGAAACTCATAAGTTAATTGCAGAAGCATTATTGAAATACGAAACATTGGATAGTACACAGATTAAATCACTCTATGAGACAGGTAAGATGCCTGAAGCAATAGAAGAAGAATCACATGCACTTTCTTATGATGAAGTCAAATCAAAGATGACTGAAGAAAAGTAAACATAATGAACGTTAACAGAGAAAACTGATGTTTTCTCTGTTTTCTTGTATAAAAATATCAGTAGCTGTTAAATATAAATACAAGAATTCTCTAATATAGAGATAAAAATGATAGATCCCTGTGTCAGATAGTTACTCGGATAGGAAGAATTAAATTATATATAAGAAAAAATAAGAAAGTGTAAAGCTCTCAGGTAACATCAAGAAATACTCCAAAAATAAAAGATGAAGTTTAATTGAATAGAAACCTAATCTTAAAACTGAAATGATACTTTAAAAGAATAACAATAAATACAATGAAAAATCCAAAAATGTAAAATCATGAAAAGAAAAAGTTCTCAGTAGAACGCTTCAAAGGTCGCAAATCTCTTCTCAGGGAGTTAGAGCTAGTCTTCAAAGACTGGTGAAAAAAAGTTTCAAAAAGGTGTTGACAAGTAAGAAAAAGTCGGTATAATAGTAAGAGTTGAAAATAACAACTC